>NZ_JASPHV020000020.1:0-44300 GCF_030229435.2 Corynebacterium sp. MSK122
CGGAGATGTGTATAAGAGACAGCCGCGGAGCTGGGATCCGCGTCGGCGGAGGCTGTAGGGGTGGAGGTGCGCTGTTTGCCGTCGTAAAGCAGTAGGGCACCGCCAGCAATGCCGAGAAGAACCGCGAGAGCAAGGATTAGAAAAGCCATCATCCCACGATAGTAGTAGGAAGGAGCAAGCCCTCAGCGCTCGGCGCGCGGACGCGGGAGGCTGAGGGCGAAGGCGAGGGGCGGGCTGGGGCGATTAGCCGTTGACGGTGAAGCGGTCGCCGCGCTCGACGGGGTTGTGGGGGTTGGCGGACCACTGGGACCAGCCGCCGACATAGTGGCGCAGGCCAGTGAAGCCGGCGTCTTCCATGGCGGCAAGGGCGAGGGCGGAGTGATTGCCGGAACCGGAGTAGATGATGGCGCCTTGGACGTTGTCGGGGGTGAGGCCGGCGTCGAAAAGCACTTCGCGGATTTCGCCCGCGGACTTCCAAGTGCGCAGGCCATCGTTGTGGAACAGGCGCTCCGGCACATTGACGGCGCCGGGGATGTGGCCGGCCTTGAGGTCGAGGTTCTCGCGGCGGCCGGCGAAGCGGTTGCGGGTGCGGGTATCGATGAGCAGGCCATCGTGATTGCGCACGTCATCGATGGTGGCCACGGGCATCTGGCCCGGGTTGACCTCGGCGGTGGCACCGACGGCGAAGTTGCCAGGGCCGGTCAGCGTGGTATAGCCCAGGTGGCGCCAATTGGCCAAGCCGCCGTCGAGGATGCGGACGTTGTCTAGACCAGCCCAGCGCAGGGTCCACCACGCGCGGCCAGCGAAAAGGCCACGGCCCTCGTCATAGACCACGACGGGACGGTCCTCACGGATTCCCCACTGGCGGAAGTGCTCCTGCAGCTTATCCGGATCCGGCAGCGGGTTGCGGCCTACTTGGGAGCCGGGCAGGCCGGCGAAGGAATTGGCGGTATCGCTAAACAGTGCCGTCGGGATGTGCAGGGAGGTAAATTCGTTGTAGCTCTGGCGCAGCTGCGGCTGCCAGTGGGTGGCCAAGAGGGTGAAACGCTCGCCGTGATAAATAGATTCGCGGAGTTCTTGCGGGGAGACCAAAATGCTCATGCCCCCGAGTCTAGGGGCATGAGCAGGATTTGGCGCGGCGGGCGGTGGAAGGCCGATTAGCGGGCGGCGATGTCTAGCTCGGCGCCGCCATCGGCGACGTCCACGTGGACGGTATCGCCGTCGACAATATCGCCGGCCAGCAGCTTCTTGGCGAGCTTGTCACCAATGGCCTGCTGGATGGTGCGACGCAACGGGCGGGCGCCATAGGCCGGGTCGTAGCCGCGCTCGGCCAGCCAGGACTTGGCGGAATCCGAGACCTGCAGGGTCAGACGGCGGGCGTCGAGGCGCTCGGACAGGCCGCGCAGTTGGATGTCGACGATGCCACGCAGGAGTTCCTCAGAAAGGGGCTCGAACATGACCACATCATCGAGGCGGTTGATGAATTCGGGCTTGAAGGCCTTCTTCACCGCGTCCATGGTCTCCTCGCGGGTGCCACCGGCGCCCAGGTTGGAGGTCAGGATGATGACGGTATTGCGGAAGTCGACGGTGCGTCCCTGGCCGTCGGTAAGCCGGCCCTCGTCCAAAACTTGGAGGAGGACGTCGAAGACGTCGGGGTGGGCCTTTTCTACCTCGTCGAAAAGCACGAGCGTGTAGGGGCGCCGGCGCACGGCCTCGGTGAGCTGGCCGCCAGCCTCATGGCCGACGTATCCCGGAGGGGCACCGACGAGACGGGAGACGGAATGCTTCTCGCCGTACTCGGACATATCGATGCGGACCATGGCGGATTCATCGTCGAAGAGGAAGTCCGCCAATGCCTTCGCCAGCTCGGTCTTGCCCACACCGGTGGGGCCGAGGAAGAGGAAGGAACCAGTCGGGCGGTTGGGGTCGGCCACGCCCGCACGGGAGCGGCGCACTGCGTCCGATACGGCAGTGACGGCTTCCTTCTGGCCGACCACGCGGTTGCCCAGCACGGATTCCATGTTGAGCAGCTTCTCGGTCTCGCCCTGCAACATCTTGCCGGCCGGGATGCCGGTCCAGGCGGAAACGACCTCCGCGATGGTGTCCGGGCTTACCTCCTCATCGAGCATCGTATTGCGCTGTTCGGTGGCCTTGACCTCCGCGGCCGCGAGATCCTTTTCCAGCGGTGGAATCTTGCCGTAGTTGATCTCAGAGGCCAGTGCGAGGTCGCCGTCGCGCTCGGCGATTTCGGCTTGGCGGCGCAGGTCATCGAGTTCTTCCTTGATGTTTTGGACATCGTCGATGGCCTTCTTCTCGTTGGCCCAGCGGGCCTTGAGCTCGCCGAGCTTCTCGCGCTGGTCCGCGAGCTCGCCTTGCAGGGCGGCTAGGCGGTCCTGGGAGGCGGCGTCAGATTCCTTCTTCAGCGCCAGCTCTTCGATCTCCATGCGGCGAACGATGCGCTCAAGCTCGTCGATTTCCTGCGGGGAGGAGTCGATCTCCATGCGCAGGCGGGAGCCTGCCTCATCGACGAGGTCGATGGCCTTATCCGGCAGGAAGCGGTTGGTGATGTAGCGGTTGGAAAGCTCGGCGGCCGATACCAGCGCGGAGTCCATAATGCGCACGCCGTGATGTACCTCGTAGCGCTCCTTCAAGCCACGCAGGATGCCGATCGTGTCCTCCACGGAAGGCTCGGCAGCATAGACCTGTTGGAAGCGGCGCTCGAGGGCGGCGTCCTTTTCGATGTACTTGCGGTATTCGTCCAAGGTGGTGGCGCCAACCAAGCGCAGCTCGCCGCGGGCCAGCATGGGCTTAATCATGTTGCCGGCGTCCATGGAGCCGTCGCCAGTAGCGCCGGCGCCGACGATGGTGTGCAGCTCATCGATGAAGGTGATGATCTCGCCCTCGGAGGATTTAATCTCATCGAGCACGGCCTTGAGGCGCTCCTCGAATTCACCGCGGTACTTAGCACCGGCGACCATGGATCCAAGATCTAGGCTGATGAGGGTCTTGCCCTTAAGGGACTCGGGGACGTCGCCAGCCACGATACGGCGGGCTAGGCCCTCCACGATGGCGGTCTTGCCCACGCCGGGCTCGCCAATGAGCACCGGGTTGTTCTTCGTGCGACGGCTAAGCACCTGGACCACGCGGCGGATTTCCTGATCGCGGCCGATGACCGGGTCGATCTTGCCCTCGCGGGCGCGTGCGGTGAGGTCCGTGGCGTACTTTTCTAGGGCCTGGAACTGGTCCTCTGGGTTCTCAGAGGTCACCTTGGCGGCACCGCGCACGGAGGGGAAGGCGCCCTTGATGGCGTCATAAGTAGCACCACGGCCGGTAAGCAGCTCGGCGGCGTCGGTCTTGGAGCCAGCAATAGCGGCGAGAAGGACCTCGGTGGAGACGAATTCATCGCCCAGCTCCCCGGCCAGCTCCTGCGACTTGGTCAGGACGTTGAGGCCGTCGCGGTTAAATTGCGGGTTGGGCATATTGGCGCCCTCGGCCTTGGGATAAGAATCAACGAGCTCACGGGCTTCCTTGAGCACGGTATCCGGGTCTACGCCGGTGGCCTTAAGAACCGGGGCGGCAATTCCGCCTTCTTGGCTAAGAATGGCCGCCAGCAGGTGGGCCGGGCGGATATCCGGATTGCCATTGGACGAGGCGGTTTGCAGGGCGTCCTGCAAAGCCTCTTGTGTTTTAGTGGTGGGGTTAAATGAGTTCATGTGTGCGTTGCTCCTTCTAAGTTTTATTCACCCACTGTAGGGCTTCACTTAGCACAACGCACCCAGAGTTGAGCCTATTCCACTCAACTTAAATATTTTTGAGTGTGGGTCGCTCAACTTTATGCAGGGCTTTTAAACCTGCTTGTACTCCTCGTTTTCATGGCCCAGAATCTGCAAGCTGTGGGCGGTAGCGAAGAAGGATACGGTCACTACCTGAATGAAAAGCGCCCACTTGAGATCTTCATTAAAGGTCTTGAAATCGCCGATACTGCACAGATGGGCAATGCCATTGGCGCCGGCCCATACAGCCAAGGTGCTGATATAGACCAGCTGGTCGGTGGGGGTAATTCCCATCTCGATGACAAACTTGCGGAGCAGGTCCATCATGATGGCAAAGTTCTTGGTCATACCCTCATGCGAGCTACCGTCACCATTGTGCGGAACAATGGAACCGCTGGCCAGCGCAATAATGGAGCTGAAGCGCTCTGGGTACATCATCGCGTAGTTAAAGTAGGCGGCAGCAACAATCTGCAGGCGGTCTACGGTGGGGGTATCTTCTGGAAGCACGGCGAGACAGTCCTCGAAGACCTTCGCCATCTCTGTGGTGGTGAGGGTTTCTGCAACCTCACGCAGCGCGAAGTCATTGTCCACGATGGTGGTCAGGAAGTCTTTGGAGGTACCAAGCTTTTCGGCCACGTGGTCAAAGAAGCGGCGGTCGACGCCGCGGCGACCAGCCACGCGCAGCGCGGCCTCAATAATGACCTTCTTGGCTTCCTCAGGATCCATCTGCTCAAGGTTATCCGGAGCCACGAAGGGTTTTTCACGCTCGCTGCCCATAACCTTTTCCACAATGCCGCGGGCATCGTTCATAATGGGGCGGCGTTGCGGGATCTGCTTATTCTTAAACCAATATTGCAGGGCATCAATCACGAGGCGATCCACCTGCTTCAGATTAGCGGCGCGAATAACGGCATGCTGCAGGCGCAAGATGCCCACCACACTCAAGTGCCCCATACCATGAATGACCGACCAGAGCGCCAAAGTGATGCGGCCGATTTCCAGAGGCGAGATATCTCCATCTGCTGCTACGACGGCACCCTGCTCTTCGGCAAAACGCTTGACGACGTCCAGCGCCATGTCCGCACCCGGCGTGCCCGACTTTTCTCCCTTGGCGAATTGGCAGACGTGCTCCTCATCCATGGCATCGTACCGCTCGAAGAGGTAATGGTAGATACCAGGCTCGTCCTGCGCGTAGGCAAAGTAGGCCTCGGCCAACTGCATGAGAACATCGCCGCCGGAATTACCCTCCGGCAGGTGACGCGCCGCTTCCACCATGTATTCAGACATGCGGCAATCCAAAAAATCTGGGATTGCCGCAAGCATGTCAGCACCGCTGGTAAATTCCGCAGAAACCGCCTCCGGCGAGAGGCCAGCCTGGTCCGCCACAGAGTCCACGGTAACAGCCTGCTCACCTGCAGAGCCCGCTATATAAACAGCAGCTTCCAGGATAATCACCCGACTGGAAGCCCCATCCAACTGGTACATCTAGTTCCTCATCATGCCAGAGATTGATATCCACTGATTCTAACAAATTTTAAGGTTTAGGGATAGTCCCAATCGATTACCCTTTTCAAGTATACAGCCCCTCACCAATGTTGACGGTGGTAGCGGGCCGATGGGCCACGATCACAGCCGCAGCCACGTCCATCCACTTTGCACCGATAGAACATTTTCTCAGTTTTGCGCGTCCTATCTCATAATTTTTTAAGGTAACGGTGTGAGGGAGGGGACGTCGGCAAGCGCGGCTATTCCTGCTTTTGCCCTACGTGGCCAATGCCCTCTTGGAAGATGGTGCCGCGCGGTGGCATAAGACGCATGGATTTAAAAGCAATGTAGACGCCGATGGAAATTGCTAAGGAAATGGCACCGAAAATGCCGGTGAATCCGTACATCACGGCCATAGGCGCGATGATGGTCCACGAGATTTCGAATGGTCCGAAACCAATGTAGGCCATGCCGTATTCAGACAGCGTGCCGGACTTAAGCTTGGGGTCCACAATCTTGAGGATGGCGATGCCGGTCGCCACGGTGGCGGTGGCCCAGCCCCAGCCAAAGATGCCCCGCTCAATCCAGCGCTCACCAAAGAACTCGGCCGGGAACCACAGCAAGAAGAACACGCAGAAGATGGTGCCCAGGACGAAGAGCAGGAGAAGTGCCTGCCAATAACAGTAGAAGTGCCTGCCAATAAGAGGCAATAGCGGCCGGGACGATGGCGGCCACACCGAAGGCAATGAGGTAGTCCGTGGCCGCACCAGAGATGGAGGAAATAGAGTCCTTATCCAAGTAGTCCTCGGCGCCAACGAAGTTCATAAGCGCGCGGAAGATTAGGCCCACCACCATGGACATGGCAAAAAGCGGCACGGAGACATTCTCCCAGATGCTGCTCAACCCCTGGTTGATGCCGTAGGCGGTCATCACTGTCAGAATGATGAAGCCGAAGTGCAATGCGAGCGGTTCGATGGAGGAAGGGTTGGTGGTAGCTCGGCCAAGCGACGGGCGCTCATCGATGTTTTTGATATAGCCGCGGCGCAGCTCTTCCGGCAGCTCCTTAGGTACGTGGGAGACCTTGCCCTTGCGGATGCCCCAGTTACCGGCGACTACGCCGCCGATGATTGCGGCCAGCGTGCCGACGGTCGCGGAGGTAAAGCCGAGCGAAGACGCGGCATCAGCGCCTACGCCCTCGAGCGCACCACCCACGGCCGCGGCGGTACCGAAGCCGCCGGTGAAACCGACGGGCAGCATCATGCCGAACCAATTCGGGGTATCGAAAAGCGGCGCAAAAAGGAAAAGACCCAGCACGATGAACAGGCCCCACTGGCCGGTGAACATCATGGTGGAATAACCCCACATATTGCGCGCGCCCTTGCCCATGTTGCCGCCCACTTCCATGGAGTAGGCCATAGACGCAAAGACCACTGCGATGAGGATGGAGGTGTAGTCGCCCAAGTTATCGGAGAAGTTAATCCACCCCAGCACATTTGGACCAACCACCAGGCCGATAAGGCCGGCGGTGATCGGGGCAGGTAGCAGCAGGTCCTGGAAAATGAACTTCACCTGGTGACGCAGGACGTTGCCGATGACCATGAGCAAAGAAATCCAGCCCACATCTAGCATGAGCGTATAAGCGGAAAAATCTTCCATGGGGACCCTTTCTAACTGTGCAATTATGGCGGCTTGCCCCCGTTAGAGGGCAGGCGGATAGGGAATACAATACCTTCCACTAAGTGATCCACAACATAGACTCCCGTTTTCACCCCCCACTACAGCTTTCAGTAGGTAGCTCGACCCCCGGTTGGGCGCTGACTATTAGGATGATGTGCCATGTGGGAATTGGGCGAGCATTTTCGAAATTACGCAGACGAGTACCGCGATGCGGTGCACGAGCATTTCTTTAACGCTGTGCCTGAATCCCGGCAGATTTTTGCCCTGTCGATGCGCGATACCCATACCTCGATGGTGCCTGCGCTGGCGTGGGTGATTGAGCATACGGAGCCGGGACAACCCCTGCTTTCCGACGTCTCTGCAAAGCTCACCCAGCTCGCCCGCGATCACCGCCGGCATGGGTTTCCGGCCGAAATCTATTCCCGCTTCGACGATGCCCTGGTAGCGGGCCTGCGGGTTTTGGCGCTGACGCAGTATCAATACAACTTTGCCTGCGACGTCATCCACCAGGTGTGCGCCACGATGGCCGACGCCGCGCGGGCGTCCGATGCCGCCGGCGAAGCACCGGCGCACTCGGCGCAAGTGGTAGCAGTGGATCACCCCACCCGCGAGACGTCCATCATCCACGTGGAGGCTGGCCTGGCTGTGCCCTATCAACCGGGGCAGCACTTTCCGGTGACCACGCAGTACTTGCCCGGGCAATGGCGGATGCTCACTCCTGCGCAGCCTAGCGACGGAACGGGCCAGGTGGTCTTTCACATCTCCACCGCGGGCGAGGCTTCCCGGTCCCTCGCGCACGCGCAGCCCGGAGATTGGTGGACCCTGGGCCAGCCCGCCGGCGGCATTAGCCTGCAGAACGCGGGCGCAGGCGAACTGGTCATTATTGCCTATGGCACCGGGTGGGCCACGGCCCGCTGCGCGGCACTCGCCGCGCTGAAGGAGAATAGCCGCCAGGTGCCCCGCATCTTTGCCGTGGCAGGGAGCCCCGGCACCCACTATGACACCTACTTCCAGCAGAACCTGGCAGCACTTGGCGTACCAGTGCGCCGCATCGTGCGGGAAGAAAAAGACCCGTGGCTGCTCAATGCCCGCGAATTGGCGCCCGGCGCCGACTACGTAGTCTCCGGGGAACCGACCGATGTAGTAGTCAACGAGGTGGAGTTATCCACAGGCACTCCCCCACGCTTCTTACTCGTCGGACCAGCCGACGAGGTTGTAGAAGGTGCGGAAAGGTTGGTTCAAAGGGGCGTCGGCAAGCAGCAGATCGACGTCCTTAGCTGGGGCCGCGACGGGCGCTGGCAGCCGGAAGACTACGCGGCTCTGGCCTAGCCCACAGTGGCCACAATCGGCAAGGCGCGGCGGGTTTTCGCTACCTCATTCGGATCGATGTCGGCATAGAGGATGTCATCCTCGTAGCCGGCCTCGGCCATGCGCACGCCATTCGGATCAACGATGGTGGAATGGCCAATACCCGTTGGTCCGGAAGGATTGCCCGCCTCTGCGTCACCGCCCGGGCGCGATTGGCCGGCCGCAACGATATAGCTGGTGGAGTCCAAGGCACGCGCGGCCGTGAGCAGGCGCCACTGCTCCAGCTTTCCGGGGCCATCCGCCCAGCTCGTGGGTACTACAATGAGCTGCGCGCCCTGGCTGGCCAGCTCCTTGAACTGTTCTGGGAAGCGAATGTCATAGCAGGTGGCCACACCCACAATAAGGTCATCCACGTCGAAGGCTACGAGCGATTCGCCGGCTAAGACCGTATCCGATTCGCGGTAGTCAAAGGCATCATAGGTGTGGATCTTGTCGTAGCCGCCCAGCACGCCAGGTCCTGCAATGAGCGCCGTATTGGTCACGCGATTAATGGTCTTGCCGTCGCGCTCCACGGTATCGGCTGGACAGAACATGCCGGCCACGACGGTGACCTCAAGCTCCTCTGCGAGCGTTTGGATCGCCGTGGCGAACGGGCCTTCGAGCGTCTGCGCCTGCTCATCAAGGCGACCGGAGCGGAAATTCTGCGCCGTGGCCTCCGGCAGCACGATTAACCGCGCCCCGTTTCCGGCCGCCTCACGGATCTTGGCGAGGGCCAATTCCTGGTTTTCGGTGACATTACCGGTGGACGTTAACTGCACTGCTGCTACCTTCATGCCTCCCAAAATAATGAAGCAATGCGGAGTTATCCACAGGCTGCGTCTTTACCCCTAGCGCGGCGTTGTATGGTCCTTCAGGCTTAGGGGCATGAGTTATGTAGAAATTTCCACCCACCTGCCCGATTACGTCCGCTCCCTCATGGCGCGCCCTCCGCTGCCACCGCCGACGGCCGCACTCGATACCGCCTGCCGCACCGCGGCCGCACTAGAGCGAGCCCGTGCCACTTGGTCCAGCGCCGTGACCGCAACGGAGGACGCCACGGCCGAGCAATTGCGCTCCATTGAGGCCTTCCTCGATACTGCCGCCGGGGCGGATTCCTGCCTAGGCCAGGCATTGGGAGATGGACGATGACCCTATCCGTGACTTTAAGACATGGCGCTAGCATTTTGCATGGCGAACGCGCTGAACTGCTTTTTCGATTTTTAGATGCACACCAGGATTGGCGCGACCTATCGCTGGGTGGCCCCGCCGGTGACGCCGCCCGCGCCAGTTTGGCAAGCTTCACCGACTGGCTCGCACAACCGCTGCACCAGATGGAACAGGTTGCCACCACCCTTGAACTCCACGCCACCTTGCAGGCTCGCCGCGAGGAACTCGAAGACCGCATCATCGCATTTCTAGGACAAGTGGATGAGCGCAATGGCCCCGCGGCCAGCGCCGCTGGACTCTTGTTGAATCAAGTGCGGGCACTGGGCGATTCCCTCGACTGGCTGTGCTCCCAAGAAATCGATGCCCTGTGTACGCCTGCCGGGGTGGCCCCACCCGTTCGCTTGGAAGACTTCTCCGATCTTCCAGTAGATACTGTCCACGAGATTAATCTTGCTCAGGCCAGCGAGCACGTGTCTGAACTCGCCGCGCAGAACCCAGATATGCGGGTGCTAGAAACTGGCGACGGACGGCTCGTAGCCATGGTGGACCCCGGTGGCTTCCGGACTACGCCGGCATCGCTTACCACCTTCGTGGAAGGAGTTCACTCCTCCGATCCAGAAACCTGGCAGCGCGCGGTGGACCGCGGCCGCAATCTTGCTAAGGCCAGCGGCGGGCCGGCGGTGGTGTGGTTGGGCTACCAGGCGCCATCTTCCCTGCCCCGTGCGGTTCACGCCACTCCCGCACACACTGCCAGCCAAGAACTCGCCCGGTTTCAGCGCTCGCTCGGTAGACGCTATCCGCAAGCCAAGCGCACCGTCGTGGGATATTCCTATGGTTCCGTCGTCACCGGGCATGCCGCAAAGCAGGAAAGGATTGCTGCGGACGTAGTGCTCGTCGGCAGCCCCGGCACCGGCGCTGGCCATGCCTCAGAACTGCATGGCCGCATCTGGGCAGCCACAAACGTCAACGACCCCATCGCTATTACGACGGGGCCTCACGGCGGCATCCATGGCCCCGATCCCACCATTGATACCTTTGGCGCTACTCCCCTTCCCGGTGCGGATGGCCTCCCTGGCGATCATGGCTCCTATTGGGAGGACCCCCGGTTCTTGCGTGGCCTAGGCCAAGTGGCACACGCGAACTAGTCCGAGGGGTTGGGCCTTTTAGAACAGACCAGCCGGCTGGTCCGAATAGGAGACTAACATATTCTTAGTCTCCTGATAGTGGCCCAGCATCATCAAGTGGTTCTCACGGCCAAGGCCGAAGAAAACCCCGCAGCCAGCGGGGAAGCTGGCTGCGGGGTTGGGTGTACTCGTCTGCAGAGCGAGAGTTAGTCTTGGCCGTATCCACGGCCGCGGGAGCGCTTGCGCTCACGCGCGGTGCGTGGGCTCCACATCACCACGGAGGTGGACCGTGGGACATGGACAAGCTCACCACCGCGCTGCGGGCGGCGTCCAGCGGCCTGCTCGCGCAGGGCCCGGACCTCTTCAGCTAAAGCGTCGCGCTCGGCCTCGAGTCGATCGCGTTCCTCGGTCAACTCGATGATGGACTTGATGCCGGCAAGGTTGACGCCATCGTCTTGGGACAGCGCCTGAATCTTGCGCAGCAGCTCGATGTCCCGGTCAGAGTAGCGGCGGCCACCGCCACGAGTGCGGGCCGGGGAGACCAAGCCCATGCGGTCATAGGTGCGCAGGGTTTGGGCATGCATTCCGGAGAGTTCCGCAGCTACGGAGATGACGTAGACCGCGGTGCCGGAATCTTCTGCCTTTCCAGTGCTCATTTCTTAACACACCTCCTGCCTTAAGCATTCTCGGCGCCGGCCCAACCCGCACGCGGGTTGAAACCGGAGTCCTTTTCCGCTTGAGCATAGGTGCGCAGTGCGCTAGAGGCGGCGGCATCGAGCTTGGTAGGCACGGTAACCTGCACGCTAACCAGTAGATCACCGGAGTTGCCACCGCGCTTGGCGATGCCCCTTCCGCGCACCCGCAGCGTGCGTCCATCCGGCGTACCAGCGGGGATCTTCACGCGCACCGGGTTATCCAAAGTTGGAACCGCGATGGTATCGCCCAAGGCCAGCTCCGTGAAAGAAACCGGAACGGTGACATGGAGGTCATCGCCCTCGCGAGTAAAGACCTTATCCGGCTTTACAGTCACCGCCACGAAGAGGTCACCAGCCGGGGTACCGTTGGGACCTGCTTCGCCTTGGCCAGCGAGGCGGACCTTTTGCCCATCGATGACGCCGGCAGGGATGCGCACGGTGATATTGCGGGTGCGGTGAACCGTGCCGGTGCCGTGGCAATCCTTGCACGGATCCGTGATGCGCCGGCCGGTGCCATCGCAATCCTTACACGGGGCAGAGAAACCGAAGGCGCCGCGGTTTTCCGAGGTAAAACCGGTACCGCTGCAGGTGCCACAGGTAGAGGTCTTGCCGGAAGCGGAGCCCGAGCCGTGACACGTGGTGCACGGCGCATTGCCGCTGAGCGCTAGGGGAATGGTGGTTCCCTTAGCGGCCTCGCGGAAGTCGAGGGTTATTTCCGTTTCGACGTCGGCCCCCCGCGACGGTTTAGCTGAGTGGCCAGCACTACCGCCGCGGTTGAAAACGCTACCGAAGATATCCCCAACACCGCCGCCTTGAGCCGATCCTCCAGCGGATCCTCCGAAGAGGTCCGAGAGGTCGAATTCTTGCGCACCTTGTCCACCCATGCGCGTGGATCGAAACCCGCCGGGAAATCCGGCGCCTCCCATCCGTCCAAAGCCGCCTCCATTGCGGAGCATGGCCTTGAACTGGTCGTATTCCTTGCGCTCGGCAGCGTCGGAAAGCACGTCGTAGGCTTCCGCAACCTTCTTGAACCGTTCCGCTGCTGCGGGGTCGTCTGGGTGGGTATCGGGGTGGTTTTCGCGCGCTAGCTTGCGGTAAGCACGCTTAATCTCGTTCTGGTCTGCGGACGAGGAGACCCCCAGATCCGCATAATAATCTTTGTCTGCCCATTCGGGTTTAGCGCTCACTGGGCATCTCCTCCTTTCAAAGAGAATCGATACAAGTTAAGTAAAAGGGCGCCGCGGGAAGGTCACTAGTCAATTCCCAGGGCGCCCTTTATGTTATTTACTCGGAATCTTCCGAGCTGCCGGACTCATCGCTGGGGTCCGCGATGATGACCATGGCATTGCGTACGAGCCTGTCGCCTACGCGGTAGCCCTTGCGCAGCACGGTGCCAAGCACCTGCTCATCGCCGGAGGACAAGTCCTGCACGGCTTCGTGGACCTCAGGGTCGAAGGCATCGCCTTCCTCACCAAAGGCAGCGAGGTCGTGCTTTTCCAACGTGTCGTGGAGCTTATCCGCAAACGCCTTGAGCGGGCCCTCCAAGTCACCATGCTCACGAGCCAACTCCAAGTCATCAAGGACAGGCAGGAAATCTGCGATGACCTTGGCCTTGGTGGTCTCGATTACGGCCTGGCGGTCACGCTCGGTACGGCGGCGGTAGTTGGTGTATTCCGCATTGAGACGCTGCAGGTCTTCCGTGCGTTCTGCCAACTGTGCTTCCACATCGCTGGCGCCAGTACCGGCGGGCTCTTCGCCCGCGGCTTCGGCCTCTACCTCATCGGCGTTGACGTCCGCCAGCGCTTCTTCAAGGTCAGCATCGAGGGTGGGATCCAGTTCGGCTTCCTCGGTGGCATCAGCCTGCGCTTCCTGCGCGGCTTGGGCCTCCTCAGCCTGCTCGGCAGCAGCCTCAGCGCGGTCAGCCGAGGTAGCCTCCGGATCCGTGTTTTCCGGGTCGCCTGGGTTGTGCGGCATTCCGCTGTCCTGAGTCATTACTTGTTGCCATCCTTGTTCTCGTCCTCGTCAACGACTTCAGCGTCGACAACGTTCGGGTCACCCTGCGCAGCACCAGCATCGGCAGCGCCCTCAGCGCCGGCCTCAGCAGCCTGTGCCTCGTAGATCTGCTTGCCCATCTCCTGGGATTCGGTGGACAGCTTCTCCACTGCGGACTTGATGGCCTCGAGGTCATCGCCCTTCAGAGCCTCATCAACGGCGTCAGCAGCCTCGGTGACCTTGGTCTTAACATCCTCGGATACCTTGTCAGCGTTGTCATCCAAGAACTTGCGGGTCTGGTAGGAGGTGGACTCTGCGTTATTGCGCAGCTCCTGCTCCTCGCGGCGCTTCTTGTCCTCTTCGGCGTGCTGCTCAGCATCCTTGACCATGCGGTCGATTTCTTCCTGGGACAGGCCAGAACCATCCTGAATCTTGATGGTGTTTTCCTTGCCGGTGCCCTTGTCCTTTGCGGTCACGTGGACAATGCCGTTGGCATCGATATCGAAGGTGACCTCAATCTGCGGAACACCGCGCGGTGCCGGAGCAATACCGCCGAGCTCGAAGGAGCCCAGCAGCTTATTGGCGGTAGCCATCTCGCGCTCACCCTGGAAGACCTGAATCTGCACAGAAGGCTGGTTGTCTTCTGCGGTGGTAAAGGTCTCGGACTTCTTGGTCGGAATGGTGGTGTTGCGCTCGATGAGCTTGGTCATCACGCCACCCTTGGTCTCAATGCCGAGGGACAGCGGGGTGACGTCGAGAAGCAGCACGTCTTTAACCTCGCCGCGCAGCACGCCTGCCTGCAGGGCAGCGCCCACTGCAACAACCTCGTCCGGGTTAACGCCCTTGTTGGCATCCTTGCCGGTCAGTTCCTTAACCAGGTCAGATACGGCTGGCATACGGGTGGAGCCACCAACGAGAACAACGTGGTCGATATCGCCGACGGAAAGGTCAGCGTCCTTGATGACCTGGTTGAACGGAGCCTTGGTGCGGTCCAGCAGATCCTGGGTGATCTTCTGGAACTCGGTGCGGGTCAGGGTCTCATCCAAGAATAGCGGGTTCTTGTCGGAGTCGACGGTGATGTACGGCAGATTAATGTTGGCCTGCTGAGAGGAGGACAGCTCAATCTTTGCCTTCTCTGCAGCCTCGCGCAGACGCTGTACGGCGCGCTTATCCTTGGTCAGGTCAACACCCTGGGAGGTCTTGAAGCGGTCTACCAGCCAGTCGACGATGCGCTGATCCCAGTCATCGCCACCCAGCTCGTTATCGCCGGCGGTGGCCATAACCTCGACGACACCATCGCCGATTTCCAGCAAGGAGACGTCGAAGGTGCCGCCACCCAGGTCGAATACCAGGATGGTCTGCTCCTGCTCGCCCTTTTCCAGGCCATAAGCCAAAGCAGCTGCGGTTGGCTCGTTAACGATACGGAGCACGTTCAGGCCTGCAATCTGGCCAGCTTCCTTGGTGGCCTGGCGCTGTGCGTCCTCGAAGTATGCAGGAACGGTAATAACGGCGTCAGTAACATCCTCACCGAGGTAAGCCTCTGCGTCGCGCTTCAGCTTCATCAGCGTGCGAGCGGAGATCTCCTGGGAGGTGTAGTCCTTGTCATCAATGTTGATCTTCCAATCGGTGCCGATGTGGCGCTTGACGGAGCGGATGGTGCGGTCAACATTGGTCACCGCCTGGTTCTTAGCGGACTGGCCAACCAGGATTTCGCCATTCTTTGCAAAAGCAACAACGGAAGGCGTGGTGCGGGAGCCCTCAGAGTTTGCAATAACGGTGGACTCGCCGCCTTCCAGTACGGAAACGACGGAGTTCGTCGTACCAAGGTCAATACCTACTGCGCGTCCCATGATTTCTTCTCCTTTTATCTTGGGGTAATTAATAAAGTTGACTGTCGGTGACTCAACTTCTTGTTGCGTCCGAGCGCTACTGTAACAGAACTTCTGCGCCCAGTCACACAACCTTGAGTCCGTGTCACTCAACCCTTACAACAGGTAGCCTACAAAAGTTATTCCTCGCGACTCAACTTTTCTTGTAAAATTTTTCTTTATGCAGCTCAGCACCGCTCTTTCCGACGTCCACCCCTACCCTCCACACAATCACCCCCTCTACTGGCACCGCCCCGTACCCAAACGGAGATCCTTAAATGATCCTAAGGGGATCCAAAAGTTACCTCAGAAAGGATCCAAAAGAGGATTGGCAGCCCGCCCCCACTACCGCATACTAGGAATCACAGCAGTTAAGAGCTGCTACCCCAGAGAGAGATTGTAGTTTTACTCCGCCAATCCGAAAGGAATTCATATGTTCGATACCCTCGCAGACCTCAGCTCCGCCATCGACTTCGAGGCACTCATCAAGGGCATCAAGGGCCTCATCGAGGCTTCCTCCGAGTCCAACACCGACTCCGAGGGCCTGTCCTCCGTATTCGAGGGCCTGTCCTCCAAGGATGACGCAGAGGCTGCTGTAGAGGCTAAGTAATTAGCCTCTACACTCCTTCATGAAGACCAGCTAAACCCCCTCACCTTCTTCCTCCGCTCGGAACCCACCACAAGGAACCGCGCACGAAGGTGCGGGGGTTTCGCTGTTTCAATCGCTGTTTCACGTTCGCTGTACTTACACTAGGGAGATAAAACCTCATTGAGCCTTAGCATCCAGGAAGCGTGGACCGCACCGTGTCGAAACCTTCACAGCCGCCAATTCACCAACGCATCCGCGCGGCCATGACCCTGCAGCGGACAGCAGCCATTACTACCTTCTTCTGCGTTTCCCTTACCCTGCTAGGCGCATTCCTTACCCCCACAGAACATCAGTTATCGGCAGCCATTCTTGGATTAATTCTCACAGTGATAACTACTTCAGGCTTTCGCTGGCCTTTGGGAATGGCCGGTGCCTTTGTCGCCGTCTGGCTAATCGCTACATTTCTTACACGGGCCCCATTTATCTGTTCGGTGTTCCTAGCTCCGATTTTCCTAGCGGTAGTTGCTTGCCACGGCAAACATAGCCACACAATTGCGGTCGGCCTACTCCTATGGATTTGCGGGCTCATTGATCCCGAAACGCTTGAACTAAGTATCCACCCTGCAACAGCTTTCACTTGGGGAATGCTAATTGGCGTCGGTGGCGTAATTGGAGCGACCTTCGCCCACTCTGCAAACCGCTATAGATCTGCCATGGTGGAGTGGAACGATGACGTGAAGCGCCGCCAATCCGACCTCGCAGAAACCTTGCACAATTCGGTTGTTTCTAACCTAACGGTAAACACCATGCAGCTAGAGGCCCTGAGCCTCGAATATTCCAAGCATCCAGAGCTAGCGAAGAGACTCGATGAGCTCAGCGATTCCATGCGCTCTTCCATGTCGGAAGTACGGGCACTGACCAAGGTCCTGCGAAATAATATCGATGGGATTAATGACGGCATGAGTTTTGGTTCAACCACGAAGCCAACAAGCTTTGCCCAGCTTATTTCAGAGGAAGAGGAGCGCCTTTCCCGCCTGAATCGATCACCCGTTGTTGAGGTCAAGGGCGAGGAGTTTGCGCCAGAATTTCCCCAAGAAATTCTGGAACCCATCGCAGCCATCACCACAGAAGCCTGCCTAAACGCGGTGAAGTATTCTCCACCAAGGGCGGAGATTGTAATTTCTGTTCGACCCCATATGGGCTGGACGGTCATTACCATCACTAATCCCGTAGCTAAACCAACAAGCAAGAACACCGAAATGTCCTCCGGCATTGGTATATCCTCTATGAACCGGATTGCAGCCACGATGGATGCGCGATTGGACACGGATTTGGAGTCTGGAAAATGGGAGTTGAATCTATTTCTGCCGCCCAGCGCCCATAAGCGGCGTTAGTTCCACCACGTTGTATAGCAAAGGCTTAATTCTTACACTAAGCTCTCGCTTGTTTCTGCCTATTCAAACTTTCACAAAAGGAGCGCCTTGATGCAGGCCGCACTCGCAAGTCTTCTCGCCCCACTAATGTTGTCTTCTTCCGTCTTCGGCGCCGGCCTTACGCCTGGTGATCTGCCAAAGACTACGGAATACGCATCTCCCGTCGATATTGCATTTGGTTGCCCAGGTCCATGGTGCGTGAAGTAAAAATATCCCTCTTGGTCGTCGATGACGACCCACTTGTCCTTGAGGCCTTGGGGCGCTACTTCGCCTCGGCTGAAGACATGGAGGTGCGCGCCACCGCAGAAAATGGCAAGGTCGCCCTCGCGCTTTTGCAAGAGCACGAATTTGACGTCATTGTCGCGGACGTACATATGCCCGAGATGGACGGCACAACCCTCTTGCGCGAGGTCAACAAGCTGGAAGACCCGCCGGTCTTTGTTGCGATGACCGCAATGGACAATGACGAGACCCTCAAAGAGGTCATGTCTAATAAGGCCGCGGCCTATATTTTAAAAAGCTCCAAGCCGGTCTACATCTTGGATACCGTGCGCGAGGCCGTGCGCGGCGGCACGGTTGTCACCCCACAGTCGCTTACCCGCTTGTTTGAGCAGCTTCCCGATTGGAACGCTGAGGGAACCAGCGCCGATGCGGCAGCTACAACCGCCAAGATCAAGGACAATCACCATATCTCCCCTGCGCTAGAGCAGGTCCTGGACTTGGTCTGCCAAGGAAAGTCCAATGAAGAAATTGCCAAGAGCACGCATTATGCACCGGGCACGGTGAAGAAGTATGTGTCCACCTTGCTCAGTGAATTCCACGCCAAGTCCCGCCTCGAGCTGGCAGTGAAGGCGCTCAAGGCTGGCTACGGTTCTTAGAACCCAATTGTTGGACAATCCGGGGGTGGGATACCCCCGGATGAGTCAATACCCCCTCTAAACCCCACATGCTGGGGTTTATTTTTTGTTTTTCTACCCCCGTCTACCATTTACCGAAGGAGACTAGCATCACGTTTGGCGCTTCCCTATAATTACGGCAACACAAAAGTTCATAATATTTCCTAGGCAACAATTGGAGCCTGAACCTGCAGGGTTGCCGCACGTCAAAGCGCTAAGCCGCTCACGTTTCTTCCTCTGCCCACCCATAGCCACGTCATAGAAAGCAGGTGAGAGTTGAACACCAACCTGGCGCGCGTTCGTCGCAGCAGCGATAGGCCTCCCGTCCGCATTCGGCCCGCATAATGGCCCGCTGACATCGCATTTCACCACGAATCTCTGCGACCCTCACTTTGCGTCGCGCGCACCCGCGTGTTCGCTCCTCACCCAGCTGCGCCCTGCAGCACCACATAGCTCACCGCTTACGTCCCAACCGCCCGTATCGCCCGGCAGCCCACTGTCCGGCACGAATACTGCTAGCGGCTAAGGGGATGTGACCCGTTTGAAAAAAGAGGTAGAACCCATATGACTTCTCCTGCTAATACCCGCTTGCCCATCTCTGATGACGTGGAAGCAGTCCTGCCTGCAGCTATCAGCCGCGCCCACGACTGGTTGAAGTCCACTGCGGACGAAGAAGATAAGGCCACCGAACAACTCGCAGACCTGCTGCGCGATGAGGACGGCGTGAAGTTCACCATGGACTTCGTCGACCGCGTCATGCGCCCAGAAGATGACAAGGTTGCCGCACACGCGCTGAAGGATATTTCCTCTCACTATGACCCGTCGTTCCTGGGCAGCATCAATGGTGCGCTCGTTGGTGCCGGTGGCTTCTTCGGCCCAATCCTGCCCAACCTAGTCATGCCGGTTGCCCGCCTGTACATGCGCAAGATGGTTGGCCACCTCGTTCTGGACGCCGAGTCTGATGCCCTCAACAAGATTCTGGACAAGGCCGCCGAATCCGGCGAACAGCTCAACCTCAACCTGCTGGGTGAGGCCGTGCTCGGTGAGGAAGAGGCTAAGTCCCGCGCGGAGCGCACCCTCAAGCTCATCCAGAACCCACGCGTAACCTACGTTTCGGTCAAGGCTTCCTCTATGGTGGCCCAGCTCAATCAATGGGATATCGATGGCTCGGTAGAGCGCCTCAAGGAGCGCCTGCGTCCGCTGTACCAGGCTGCGGCGGACCGTACCGACAAGGTCTTTATCAACATGGACATGGAGGAGTACCACGACCTCCACCTGACCATCCGCCTGTTCAAGGAGCTGCTCAGTGAGCCGGAATTCCTCACCCTGGATGCCGGCATCGTGCTGCAGGCTTACCTGCCGGATACCTTCGATGCGCTCAAGGATATCGCTGACTTTGCTAAGGAGCGCGTGGCTAAGGGCGGCGGCAAGGTCAAGGTGCGCATCGTTAAGGGCGCGAACCTATCCATGGAAACCGTGCAGGGCGAGGTCCACGATTGGCCGCTGGCTACCTACACCAACAAGCTCGACGTTGACGCCAACTACTACCGCCTATTGGATTACATCCTGCGCGAAGAGTACGCCGATAGCGTCCGCATCGGTGTAGCAACCCACAACCTCTACACCGCGGCAATGGCCTATGAGCTGGGTAAGAAGCGCGGCGTGCTGCACATGATGGATTCGGAGATGCTGCAGGGCATGTCCCCAGCACAGCAGGCAGCGGTGCGAAAGGTCTTTGACGGCCGCCAGATCCTCTATACCCCGGTTGTCCACGCAGAAGACTTCGACGTCGCCGTTTCTTACCTGGTACGCCGCTTGGAGGAAAACTCCGCGCCGCAGAACTTCCTCTACGCGCTCTTTGCCCCGGGCGAGGAGCCACTGGCGGACCAGGAAGAGACGTTCCGTCGGGCCGTCGCCAAGCGCTGGGACACCTTCGCTGGCGCCCGTCGCACCCAGAACCGCCTCGAGGAGGACGGCCGCCAAGCACCGCGTACTGGCCGCTTTACTAACGAGGCTGACACTGACCCGGCGCTCGCGCCGAACCGCCAGTGGGCGCTGGAAGCGCTCAAGCGCAACCCGGGCGAGCACGGCATCGGGGAGGTCACCGACCCAGCCGCAGTAGAAGGCCATATCGCTCGCGCCAAGGAGCTGGGCACCGAGTGGGGCAAGCGCCCTGCCGCCGAGCGCGCCGCCGCACTGGAGGCCGTGGCAGATCAGATTGCGTCCCAGCGCGGCAAGTTCATCTCCGTGGCTGCGTATGAGGCCAATAAGACCGTCACCCAAACCGACCCTGAAGTCTCTGAGGCGATTGACTTCTGCACCTACTACGGCCAGTCCGCGCGCCTGCTGGAAGAGTCCTACTCCGAGTTCACTCCGCACACCGTCACCGTGGTAACCCCACCGTGGAACTTCCCCATTGCCATCCCCACCGGCGGCATTGCGGCTTCCTTGGCGGCGGGCTCGGCGGTCATCGTCAAGCCTGCACCGCAGGTGGTTCACTGCGGCAAGCTCGTGGTGGAGGCCTTCCGCACCGCCCTCGACGCACAGGGCTTGGATCCAGATCTGGTGCAGCTGGTGCTTACTGATGAAGCCGCGGCCGGAAAGGCCCTGCTCTCCCACGATGACGTGGACAATGTCATCCTCACCGGCGCCTCCGATACCGGCGCGCTCTTCCGTTCCTGGAAGCCCAAGATGAATATCATGGCAGAAACTTCCGGCAAGAACGCGCTCATCATCACCCCTGCGGCGGACCCAGACTTGGCCATCGATGACCTCTACAACTCCGCCTTTGGCCACTCCGGCCAGAAGTGCTCGGCGGCCTCCCTGGTCATTTTCGTCGGCGCGGCGGGTAAGTCCGAGCGCCTGCGCACCCAGCTGCTGGATGCCGTTAAGACCCTCAAGCCGGGCCCGGGCTTCGATATCACCACCACCATGAATGGCCTGGCGGAAGAGCCGAGCGAGAAGCTCCTGCGCGGTTTGACCCAGCTCGAGCCGGGTGAGAAGTGGCTCCTCAAGCCGGAAAAGCTCAACCAGGAAGGCACCCTGTGGTCCCCGGGCATCCGCGATAATGTGCAGCCGGGCTCCTGGTACCACAAGAATGAGTGCTTCGGCCCCATCCTGGGCATCATGTACGCCGATACCTTGGAAGAGGCTATTGCCTGGCAAAACGACACCGGCTACGGCCTAACTGGCGGCATCCACTCACTTGACGACGCCGAGATTGAGTACTGGATCGACAACGTTGAGGTGGGCAACGCCTACGTCAACCGCGGGATCACCGGTGCGATTGTCCAGCGCCAGTCCTTCGGCGGTTGGAAGAAGTCCGTCATGGGACCGGGTGCCAAGGCTGGTGGCCCGAACTACGTGGCACAGATGGGTGAGTGGGCCGATGGCGAACTCAAGCCGCGCAACGTGGACATTGCCCCAGCCAGCCTCGCCGCACTGCACCGCCTGCGCGATAACCTCTCTGGCAAGCTCACCGAGGAGGACATCACCTGGCTGTGGCGCGCCGCTGAACTGGACCAGGTGGCCTGGCAGGAAGAGTTTGGCCGCAACCACGACCGCACCGGCCTGGTCTCTGAGGCTAATATCTTCCGCTACCGCCCGCTTCTGACCAAGCTGCGCGTGCGCGTGGGCGAAGGTTACGAGCTGCGCGAGGTTGCTCGCCAGGTGCTGGCCGCCGCGATTACCGGCACCGCCACGGAAATCTCCGCTACCCCGGAGGTTGCCACCCAGCTGCAGGATCTCGGCTTCGACGTCAAGGCCATCACCGACGAGGCTTTTGCCACCGCCGTGACCAATGACGCCTCCTCCCGCGTGCGCGCCCTGGGCACCGTGCCGGATTCCGTCTACGAGGCCGCGGTGCGCTCCAACTCCGTGGTGCTGGACCAGCCCGTGCTTGCCGACGGCCGCCGCGAGCTCCTTCCTTACCTCCTGGAGCAGGCAGTTTCGGTTACCATGCACCGCTTCGGCATTATTCGCAACGTAGGTAACCTGCGTGACGAGTAATTCCCGGCCGCGTCAGCGGACGTGTTAAAGGTACTGAAGGGAGGTAGCGCCCCGCCCATGGGCCGCTACCTCCTTTTCGTATATGCGCTGCGAGTTTTATGTGGCATAGTGGTAGACAATGTCTACGTCACATAATTCGTCTTCCCGCGACGAGGCCAAGCGCCCGTCTGCGCAAGAAAAAGGCAACGCAACACAGATCCAGAAGCCGGGCGAGGAAGATTCGCATACCCTCGTCGCTTATGATGACGCGCACCTTGGTGCAGAGGCTGCCAGCGAGCACCCTGCCGAGCGCGACGATAAATCCGCCGTCCTAGCCAGGGACTTCCGCACCATGGCCAAGGTCTCGGTGATCTTTATCCTTATCGTCGCCGGCCTAGCGCTGGCCGGCTACCTGCTCAAGTTCATTTGGGTAGGCCTGCTGCCAGTCCTGCTCGCCGTCTTGGTCTCCACGGTGCTCTACCCCATCAGCGCGTGGCTGCGTGGTAAGGGATTCCCGCGCTCGCTTGCGGCGGTCAGCACCTTGCTCGGTCTCATCATCATCTTCTGCGGCGTCTTTGCCGCCATGGCCCCGGTTGTCACCAACCAAAGCCAGACACTCATTGACCAAGCTGAAGATGGCATCAATCAACTCACGGAGATGGTGGAAAAGTCCCCCATCGATATCCAAAGCGACCAGCTACAGTCCGTGCTGCAAGACGTGGTCAAGTTTGCCAAGGGCCAAGCCTCTACCATCGCCACCGGCGTTATCTCTGGTTTCTCGATGGCCAGCTCCATCGTCGTGGCCGCACTGATCATGCTCTTTGTCACCTTCTTCATTATTAAAGACGGCGACAAGTTCCTGCCGTGGCTGCGCAAGTACACCGGCAATTCCACCGGCTGGCACATCACCGAACTCGGTTCCCGCATTTGGAAAACCTTGTCCGGCTTTATCCAGGCGCAGGCCGCCGTGGCCATGGTGGACGCAGTGCTCATCGGCCTTGGCCTGTGGGTGCTGCAAGTTCCGCTCGCGCTCGTCATCGCCGTAGTGACGTTCTTCGCCAGCTTCATCCCGATCATCGGTGCGGTCACCGCTGGTGCCCTCGCCATCATCATCGCGCTGGTCTCCAATGGCCTGACCAACGCGCTGCTGGCGCTTGCACTTATCATCATCGTCCAGCAGGTGGAAGGCAACGTCCTCCAGCCGATGCTGCAGTCCAAGGCAATGGGCCTGCACGCCGCCGTCGTCCTGCTTTCCGTGACCGTCGGCTCCACCCTGGCTGGCATCGTCGGTGCCTTCCTCGCCGTCCCCGTGGCCGCAACCATCGCCGTTGTCGTGCGCTACCACGCAGAAATGGCAGCCCTGCGCTCCGGCGAAGTCGAGCCCTCCGATATAGACATCATCACCGGATCCAAGGATGATCCTGAAGACTTCAGCGACGTCACCTACGAACATGACGAGACCCCACGCGACAAGGTAGAACAGCTCTACCAGTCCATGAGCCCGTTGAGTTAAGGCTCAGCCACCACTAGCAGCGCGCCGGCCCTCCCCGGCGCGCTTTTAGTTTTTAGCGCAGAAAGCCTAGGTCCGTAGCGGCCGAGGCAAGCTGGCGCGCACCGCGGTCAAGCACGTTGGCCCAGGTGCCCTTGGATTCCTCATTGGCGGAATCGGACACCTGCTTAAGCAGGGTGCAGGGCACATCGAAGCGCTGGCATACCGCGGCGATGGAATAGCCTTCCATGTCGCACAGCTGCGATTTCTTGGCCAGCTCGGTGCGCAGGGCGGTATCGGAGACAAACATGTCGCCCGTGGCCAGTCCGCGCACCGGTAGGCGGCCGGAGGTCTCGAGCTCGATGGCCTCTGGCAGCAGGTAGCGGTTGATATCGGTAAGCACTTCTAGCTTGAAGTCATGTTTGGTGACCTTGTCCACTTCGAAGACGCCAGCCATGCCGTCGACAAGCGCGCCGGCCGTGCCAATGTTGACCACGCGATCGGGAAGGGCGCCGTTAGCGCGGGCGTCGGCAAGAGCTTCCGTCAGCGCAATGGCCGCCGGAACCGTACCGATTCCGGTGATGAGCAGGGGTTCGCCTTCCGGGATGTGAGCGGCTTCCGCATCCACAGCGGCGACGAAAAGGGGGCGTCCGTTGAGATTCTCCATGCCTGCGAGAATACCTGCCCGCCCTAGTCAAAGTTCAATGTGCGGTTCTTCTGACGCAGGCGAATCGTAATGTTTTTCTGGCCGGCACCAAGGGCAATGATTTTCCCGCTGAGCACCCGGGCGACGGCCAGGTCTTCCTCCGTCGGTGCTTCGGCCGCGACCCGCGCCGTAGGCAGCCAAGCATCGTGCGGGTCTGGCGCGCCGAGGTGAATGAGCCGTTCGCGCTCCACGTCGATCCAATAGCCCTCCGTGGCCATGAAGCGATCGTGGCTCCCCTCGAAGGAATCGCGGCGCCACCCGCCCTCGGCCACGCGGAAGACAAAGGGGCAATAGCCAAAACGCGAAGGCACGATATAGCGCGTCTGGGGGCTAACGCGCCAATGGCCGCGCGCGGAGCTCCACACTTGGCGGTATGTATCGGCCAAGCTCATGCCCAGACGCAGGCGCTGCTGCCTATCTTCGTCCAACCCGGCACCTTCTACCTGCGTGTCGAGCTCTCCGAGCCGCGTGGCATCGGCCACGTACATGCCCAGCCACGCTTCCTCCGGAGTGGTGTACGGGCCGGTGATATCACGGTGGAAGGAATCCGGCACGGCTCTTTCCGCGTCCTGGGGCAGGCGCTGGCGGGCGGCAAAGGCCCAAAGACGCGGATGCCCCATGCGGTACAACATCACCGTCGCCCGCGGCAGGCGGTCGTGCACCTGCTGGCGCGTCAGATAATCCCCCGCGCTGATGCGCCGCAGCAGCTGCTTAGCGACGTCCCCCTCTACCTGCTGCTCCACTCCCGGCGCGACCTCCATCTCCGGCAGCTGACTAAGCAGCATCAAATCGATGATGTCTCCCAAATCAAAGACCTTGCTCAATTCCGTCTGCGCCTCTGAGCCAAAAGCCTCAATTGCGTGATATCCCAGCGCACCGCCCAAGCGGCGGATGAGATCCGGGGACACGCTTACCCGGTTGCGGGTCGCGTGCAATTCCGCGGCATTGAGATTGCGCTCCAGGCCCACGAGAGCTCCTTCCTCCCCCTCATCGGGGAAATAGTTTTTGGTCATGCTTGGGATTAAGCCGAACATTGCCCACCGTGCAGAATGGGCCCCGCCTTCCTGTGTGCCGCATGAATGTTTTCTAGCAAGACTTTTTCGGCATTTTCCCTATCCCAAACTCACCTAGGCGGCCTTCATAGCTTATATAGATTCATCTAGGCATGTCTAGCTTAATCCCTGCGAGTTACACGTATGACTCTTCCATCTGTTTAAAATACCCCTTCAGGACACCATTGAGAAGAATTCATGCAACTCCTATGCCTATAGTATGACGCGGATTGATTTTTAGCTTTCCATTCTCTTTCACTGTCATATTTCACTCTCGCGCATAGGAGCCCAGCCCTTGACTGATAACAATGCTTGGGGCCGACCGGAACCTTCCTCCCCTAGCCCCGGTTCCTCGGGCAGCACACAAACCTGGGGCGCGCCCTCCCCTGCATCCCCTACACAGGAGCCAGATCCCAAATCCACTGGCAAGGGCAAACGCCTAGCCATAATTGTGGTAGCCGTCCTGGCGGCTCTCGCCCTTGTAGGCGCTGGCACATGGGCGCTGCTAATTAAGCACGATCCCACAGACGACCCAGGCTCCACTCTTTTAGACCCGGCTTCTACGCCTTCAGGTTCAGCGGCCTCCGAAGAGGCTTCTTCAACCGAGTCCGAAGAAGTTACAGAAGAGAAGTCCGAAGGCGAGGACAAGAACGCTGCCGCAGCGGATGCTCCTACCAAATACGAAAAGTGCAATGACTTCGCAGAGGAAAAGCTCAGCTCGTTGACTAGACCAGTTAAGGAGTATTGCGATGACTCATGGCTTTTTGCCGGAGAAGACGGAACGTCAAACTTCACGTTGTTCTATTGGACCGACAATGCTTGGCACAAATACGAAACAGATGGAAGAGCTTGGCCATCCTCTATCGGATGCTATGACCGCGACAAATTGGAGGATGCAAAAGCACCGCTGCCCCTTCTTGACAAAGTTGCGCTCTGCAACGATGAAGGCGACACCACAACGGAAGCCGAAGAAACCGAAGAAGACCCAGCAGCAGACGAATTTGCGTGGGCTGGCGACTGGAACGGCAAATGCGATGGTCGCTATATCCTCATCGTTGAATCCGCACTGATCGATGGGCCAGAACCATATACTGAGACCTCCCGCATCCAGAATAAATACCCCGGTTCCAAGATCCTTTACGGCGGAGCCTGCAGCTCTCTTCGCGAGACGGTAGACGGCAAATCCGTCTACGCCATCTACTATGACGCCGGCTACAGCGTAGACAAGGTCTGTTCCCTTAAGTCCCAGTATGGCGGCAATGCTCGTTCGCTGAACGATGACGGAGACTTCTCCGACCCCTGCTAGGTCCCCTACATTCCTTCCCTACCACTCTCCTTCCGACATCTTTCACCCCTCGATTTACCCCAGAAAGGATTTCCGGTGGATCACTACAACCTCTACGATTCTCTCTCCCTTGACTCCTCCGCAGACTCTTCCCAGCTGGTAGCTGAAATCGACACCAAGCTGGCGCAACTAAGCCCCGAAAACACGGCAGCCCGCGACGAGCTCACCACTGCTCGGGAGATCTTCTCTGTTAAGAACCGCCGGACCCAGTACGACGAGGAACTCTCCAACCCCACCGGCCCAGAGGTAGATATCGCGCGCATCCGCGATATCGCAGCTCTACCTGCTGCAAGTGATGCTGATTCATCTAGCCCTGCAGCCAAGCACGCAGCACCACCCTCGGAAGCAGCCGGCACCTACACTCCGGCGCCCGGATACACCGCCGCACATACACGGCAACCACAACAGGGATGGCCTGCCCACACCGCTAGCCAGCAGGCTACTTCTAATAACACCGGTTTCAGTAGCTCCAAAAAGCAATTCACCGTTGACTTCAGCAATTTTTCTTTCCCGGTCGCCCCCGCACGCCAACGATGCCAGTCCATCATGTGGTGCGTGATTTGGGGAATCCTGTTGCTGATGTGGATAATAGCCGGTATTCGCGGCCTATCCCTAGCTAGCACTGCTGGCGACACCACCGCAATGAGCCTGCTTTTTGATTCTTCTAACCTCGAAGCGAAAACCGCTGACTTCGCTGCCTCGATGATCAAGACCCTTATCGCGACTCCGCTCCTGCTCGTACTGGGCGAGTTCATCTGGTCCATTCGCAAAACCATGGGACTTAAGGCAGCGGATGATGCCTAAGCGCTCGCTGACAGTATGCAGTTTGCTTGCAGGGCTAGTCCTCACCGCTTGTACTGCAGAATCTCCAGAATCCACGCCACAGGAACCCTCGCTGGCCACTGCGACGATGTCGACAACAAAAGAAGACAACGCTGCCCAGCAGGAAGAAACATCCTCTACCCCTGCTGCAAAGGAAGGGAAATCCACCCGTCCGGTGCCACCGAACGTCCTCTTAGATGACGAAGAGCCCAGTTCCAAACCGGAA
This sequence comes from Corynebacterium sp. MSK122, assembly GCF_030229435.2. Classification (NCBI taxonomy): domain Bacteria; kingdom Bacillati; phylum Actinomycetota; class Actinomycetes; order Mycobacteriales; family Corynebacteriaceae; genus Corynebacterium; species Corynebacterium sp. MSK122. The sequence continues at coordinate 27,674 of NZ_JASPHV020000020.1, forward strand.
GCCTCACCGGACCCCGACACCTCTTGCGGTTCTGGTGATGCACAGTCCGCTTTTGCTCAGGACGTATCGCAAGTGCCCCAGTGGGGCACCATCGGCTGAGAACTTTTCGATTCCTCCGGCTACGACCCCTGCGCTTCCCTATCGTGGGAGACCCTGATGATTGAAGGAGGAAGCAGCTCTTCGCCCTTCCACATCATGCTGTTTAACCATGGCGAATACCTAGGCACTGCAACGGCCAAGCCCTATGGCTTCGCCCCCACCATTGAACGAGTGAGTGATTCCGAAATCGCGGTGACCTATCACTGGCCGCGTAAGGGCGAAGGAAATGCCAACCGCTCAGGGACTACCCAAGCTGGCTTCCGCTGGGATGAGGCCCAGCAAAAGGTCATTATGTCGGGTGACGTTCCACCAATGCAGTAGATCGATGTAAAACAAGCACGTTTCGCTAAAATGTCACCAGTTTGGCGGCGAAACGTGCTTGTTTTGCGCGCTGCGTGACGCCAAGCGGCGGTGGAGCCTCAAGGGGTGCGGGAAGCCAAGAAATGGCCGCGTTCTGGGCTTTCGCGGGGGCCCAGAGGTGGTTATCGTGGCCCCAACGTAGCCGAAGGAGAGATAGGAATGAGCGAGAAAACGTTTCAGCAGAAATTCGGGGCTTTCGCGCTGGTGGCGGCGGTTGTCCTACTGATCGTGCGCCTAGTCATCGAAGGACCCAACGTGCTGGGCATAGCTTCGCCGCTGCTGCTCAGTATCACCGGTCTCATTATGATGCGCGGCGACAAGAGCAACAACAGCGGCGCGAAGAACGACTAGCGCAGGCGGTGGCCCACGAAGCCGGCGGCAAGCGTGTTGCCGGAGGACTGATCGATGAGCAGGAAGTTACCCACCGCGCCGCGGGCGGCGTAGTCCTCAACGGGAAGCTCGGCTTGGGTCTGGATGGTGATGTGGGCGATGTCGTTCATGGCGACAGACTCGGGATCTTCCACATCGGAAACGCCATCAAGATCCAGGGAGCGGGTGACAGCGGCGACGCGGGCCTTAACCAGGGAAGATCCGTAGCGCAGCTTGAGCATCTGGCCGGGCTTGATGTCCTTTTCGGTCAGGCCTACGACGGTGGCGTCGAATTCGCGGGTGGCCGCGGGGCGTTGGGAGCCGGCGATGAGATCGCCGCGGGCGAGATCGATGTCGTCGGCAAGCAGGAGCGTCACGGAGTCGCCGGCCGCGGCAGAGTCGGCGGGGCCATCGGCAGTGTCGATCTGGGTGACGGCGCTGGTGCGGCCCTCGGGAAGGCCAACCTCATCGCCGACCGAGATGGACCCCGCCTTCACGCGGCCGGCGTAGCCGCGGTAATCGGAGGCGTGCTCGCGGATGACGTATTGGATGGGGAAACGGAAATCCAGCTCATCGGCGCGGCCGGTGGCCACGGGGACGGTCTCGAGAACCTCGAGGACGGTCGGGCCGGTGTACCACTCCATGGTGGCGGAGCGCTCGACCACGTTATCGCCCTTGAGCGCGGAAATCGGCACGACGGTGGTATCGGTGATGTCTAAGCGCGCGGCGATCTGGTTGAACTCGGACTCGATATCGCGGAAAACCTGCTCGTCATAGTCCACCAGGTCAATCTTGTTCACCGCGAGGACCACGTGGCGCACTCCCAAGAGCGCGGCGACGTTGAGGTGGCGGCGGGTTTGTTCGACAACGCCATGGCGGGCGTCGATAAGAAGCACCACCACCTGGGAGGTGGACATGCCGGTGACCGTATTGCGGGTGTACTGCACGTGGCCGGGGGTATCGGCGAGGATGAAGGTGCGCTTATCCGTGGCGAAGTAGCGGTAGGCCACGTCGATGGTGATGCCCTGCTCGCGCTCGGCACGCAGACCGTCAACAAGCAAGGAAAGGTCCATGCCGTCGAAGCCGCGGTCGGTGGAGGTGCGCTCCATGGACTCCACCTGGTCTGCAAGCACGGACTTGGTGTCATAGAGCAGGCGGCCGACGAAGGTGGACTTGCCGTCATCAACGGAGCCGGCGGTGCACAGGCGCAGGGTATCGCGTTGCTTAAGGGCGCCGACATTCGGCGCGAGGGTCGTGGTCATCAGAAGTAGCCTTCCTTCTTGCGGTCCTCCATGGCGGACTCGGAAAGTTTGTCATCGGCGCGGGTGGCGCCGCGCTCGGAAAGGGTGGAAATGGAGATCTCCGCGAGCACCTCGTCCGGGGTCGACGCGGTGGATTCCACGGCGCCGGTGCAGGACATATCGCCCACGGTGCGGTAGCGCACGGTGCGGGTTTCCAGCGCCTCGCCCTCGGCCGGGCCACCCCATTCACCAGGCGCTAGCCACATGCCATTGCGCTTGAATACCTCGCGCTCATGCGAGTAGTAAATGGAGGGCAGCTCCAGTTCGCGGGCGCCGATATATTCCCAAATATCGGACTCGGTCCAGTTGGAGATGGGGAAGACGCGGACGTTTTCGCCGGCCATCTTGCCGCCGTTGTAAAGGTCCCACAGCTCGGGGCGCTGGCGGCGGGGATCCCACCCGCCGAAGGAATCGCGGATGGAGAAGATGCGCTCCTTGGCGCGGGCGCGCTCCTCATCGCGGCGAGCGCCACCGCAGACGGCGTCATATTCACGCTCGGCGATGGTCTCTACCAGCGGCACGGACTGCAGCGGGTTGCGCGTACCATCGGGACGCTCCTGGAGGTCGCCGCGGTCAATCCAGTCCTGGACGCGGGCGACGTGCAAGCGAGCGCCGGATTCTTCCACGAGGCGGTCGCGGAAATCGATGACCTCGGGGAAGTTGTGGCCGGTATCGACATGGAGCAGCTCAAACGGCACCGTGGCCGGGGCGAAGGCGCGGCGGGCTAGCTCGAAGACAACGACGGAGTCCTTGCCGCCGGAAAAGAGGATGCCTACCTTGTCGAACTGCCCGGCCACCTCGCGCAAGATGTGGATGGATTCGTTTTCTAGGTCTTTTAAGTGTGGAGAAAGTGTGCTCATTATTCGTGTAACCCGCATTCTGTCTTGCCGTCTGCAAATACGCGCCCGGACCGGGCATCGTCGCCTTCACCAACCGGGAAGGTCAGCGGGGCGCAGCCGATGGAGCGGTATCCCTGCAGGGTGAGTGGGTGGATGATGAGGTCGTTGTCTTCGATATAGCGGTCCGTATCGTCCAGATCCCAGGTGATGATGGGAGAGATCTTCAACCGGCCGGTGCGGTCCAAACTCAGCGCCGGGGCGGTGGCGCGGTGTTCGGAATCGGCGCGGCGCAGGCCGGTGACCCAGCCAGCATATGGATCCATCGCCATATTCAGCGGCTCGACCTTGCGCATGCGGTTATAGGCCGCAGTATCGCGGGCATAAAGGCGCGGGCCGTACACCTCGTCTTGCTCTTCCGGGGTGAGCAAAGGCAGCACGCGAACAAGTGGGAGGTCCGGGTAGCGCTTTTCTACCTCGTCGGCTACCTGCAGGGTTTCCTGGAAGTGCCAGCCGGTATCGATGAAAAGTAGGTCTGCATCGAGCCCAGCACGGTGGGAGAGTTCAGCCAAGACCGTATTTTCCATGGACATGGTCACGGCCAAGCGGCCGGGTGCGTGCTCGGCGGCCCATTCGGTAATGGTTTCCGCTGAGGCGTCATAAAGCTTATCCGCCCACTGGTCCACCAATTGCTGGTTGCGCGCGGCTACCTCGGCGTCCAGCGGCACGGTATCGCGCGTGCCTTCCGGGGAGATGCTGGGGTCGCGGTAGTTCTTGCCACCGTCCAGCAGGTTCGTCGTTGGGTTCATGCCGTCACACATTAGGCAAAACCCCAAGGCGGTGCAGGAGATTGTGCGCGAAAAGCCGCTGAGCTTGGCGGGAGGTGCGAATAAAAAGTTTCCAATCCGTACCAAGCGGACTAGATTTACAGACAAGACAGTCTGTTGCGGGTGTCCGCGCCCCGCACAAGGAGGCACTTTCATGCAGCGTATAGCAATCATCGGGGAGGGCCCGGCAGCCCTATCCACCGCCGAGAAGCTTATCAGCGCTGGCATGTGTGTGGACCTCATTACCCAATGCACCGCACCATTCGGTCTACTCCGCCGCTTTGCTGGCCTCGCAGGCGTGCTTTCCGACGCCGTCTCAGGATCCCACTGCGGCCCCGGCACCACTCCCCGCTTGCGCCTTATCGGCAACGTGCGGGTAGGACCAGACGGCGACATCACGCAGAACGAAATCCACCACTTGGCCGCCTCTGGCAATCGCGAGCTACTCATACTGGAGCTCAAGGCTCGCGGCGTGGCCGTCACCACGTGGGAAGGCCTATGCGCCCCACTGCAGGATTTTGAAGACTGGCGCAGCGTCATCACCCGCGCGCAGCTGGCTCACGTGGGGATTTAGCAGATCTAACCGTCTTCCCGTTTAGGCTTACTTAAATCCTTCAAAGTAGCAAGCCCCAGCGAGATCAAAATATCTTCCACAGAATCAACATGAACCTCAAAGCTACTCAAGCGATCAGCTTGAGGTTCAGATAACCGTCCCCCTTCCCGCAGGTACCGTAGACGGGGATAGCGGCCGGCTAGCAGCGTCCCCCAGTAAATGCGTAAGTCAAGAATTTCCTGATTACCAGGTACGGGCTCTCCATTATGGAAAGCAATAATATCGCGCAGCTGATGCTCTAACATTGCAAGATCCATATCAGCTCCAGGCGCCCCGTCGTCACTGGTATAAGTTTCTTCTCCATGGCGCAGCGGAATAGCCTCCTGCTCATAGAGCCTGTGTAGTGTCATAGTTTCCGCAGCGAGAACGGGTTCATTAACAGGAAGCATGGGAGCATCTTCGTGACCCATCAGCTGACCACGAGACATACGAATAAAGGTGCGCTGATGTTCCAGCCCCGAGGCAGTGCACTGGAGTCCCACACCATAAGATTCCAGATCTTCTAACTGGAACATGTACCCCAAATATCGCGCGTGCGGATTAACTTCAAAATCAGCACTCGTCGCACCGGGAAGATGGAAATTGATCCGGCGAATATAATCGCGTACCCGCTGCACCTGTTCGGCAGTCAAATACAGATCTTCATAAAGGGATCGAGACATTGCAACTCCTAAAGCATCTGTAGACGGTCATAGCTGTCGGTGTCCTCAAAAAAGCCACCACGTCCGTTACCTATGATGTCGAAACGGTTGACGACTTCAATGCGGTCAAGCCATTTTGCTGACCGGAAACCGGTGGAAGTCTCTAGGCGAAGACGCATCGGTGCACCATTTTTGATGGGGATTTCGCCCCCGTCATATCCAACAGCGATTAGTGTTTCGGGCTGACGTGCCTCCACCATCGGCATAGATTCGTAGTAGTACGAACCGTTGTAGTTATCATCATCGCGGGTCATATTCTGGAAACTGTGAACTACAACGTCCGATGCGCCCTCCAAAGGTCTGACCAGATCTAATAGCTGCGCGAGAGGGACACCTTCCCATTTACCCAAAGAGGTAAATCCCTGGACACAATGATGCACCGTATTCTGCGAGTGCCCCGCGGACAGACGGCGAAGATCTTCTAGATTAAGCCGCATTGGCTTTTCTACTAAGCCACCGATCTCCAGAACATAGTCCTTTTCAAAATCATTGCAGACAAGAGCCATGTATTCTTCGGTCCCTGGAGGCATTCCTGAAGCACGGTGATGAGGGGCCTTGGTAACTTCAGCATCCGCATACACGCCACGCTGCCGCGAATACGCCTTGCTACGTAGAAAACGGGTGAAGGGGCGCACGACTATGTTGTGCAGTTTGGCAACCACTGCCGGACGCTCCAAAGAGGTCTTCGTAGCCCAGATATGGACAAACACAATAAGCAGTAGTCCTAGGGTGAAAAGAATTCCGCCAGCCACTGGCTTGTCGCTGTGCCCGAAGACCATCTTTGATACTTCATGCCCATAGCCATGCATGATCACCATTCCTACGTGGATAACGATGAATAGGAGATAGGCAATAAGGCCCCAAAAATGTAGGGTCCTAATTACTTGCCGCCCACCCATTGCTTTAGAAAGGCGCGGAAAGTGGTTATTAATCGCCGGCGATTGGAACATGCCGGTAACGATCATCCACAGTGGGAGAACGAGAACCACAAATCCGTAGGAGAGCTGCTGGATCGCATTAAACGCATAGCCATCCATAGCTTCTGGAATTTGAAAACCCAGATAATGCACTAGGTCATCCCACGCTTGGCCGAATACACCCCAGCTCTCCGGCCAATAACGACGCCATTGACCTGTTATGAGCAAGAGACCCCAATAAATTACAAGTAATAGCATCCACCCCATGACAGAAATGAAGTGCCAATACCGCCCTTGACCTAGCGCTCCATAGCCCGGAAGCGAAACGATGGGACTATAGTTTTCGTACTCTCCCGATACCGGAAAGTACTTGCGCTTGCGCTTCTGCTTAATAGAAAACTGGGCCCATTGCTTGCCAATAGGAGTGTGAATGGAGCGATGTAGTTTGGGAAAAGTTCCCAAAATTTCGACGCCGCTACGGATGAACAAAGTAACAAACAGAATGTTGACGAAGTGCTCGATACGCAGCCAAACAGGAAATTCAGTCAGCATCATCAGTCCTCAAATCCTTGATCATCGGGGTACGCCGCAATTACGCCATAATTCATGGCCCAATACAGCAGCACATAGGCAATGCCACAAAATGCAGTGGTATTCCACGCAGCGGCAAGCTGAATATCGGCTCCGTTCCAGACCCACGGCGGTGTCCCCGCCATCGCACCGATAAAGATGACCACAGCTCCTACAGCTGGAATAAGACCAAAATCCCACACGCGCCAACGCGTCACCGCTCCCATCACCACAAAGAGTGCGTCCAGTGCAACAATTGTGTAGAGCACTAGTTCCTGTCCAGGGAAAATATCGAAGTCGGTACGCGCAACGTAGAAAGCTAGTACAGCCTGCAAAGCCATTAAGGCTACGATTAAAACGCGCGTAAGTCGCGGTAGGTTAATTCGGATATAGCGAAAAAAGGGCGCACGTTCTTTACCTGGTTTCACGTGCAGATTTATGTCATGAAGATTTGGGTCAGCCGATTGTGGTATGCCCGACATAGCAGCGAATGTCCTCTCTATCGCGCCGCTCCAGAGAACCACATTTCTATGCGCAAGTTTCCCAGAGATTAGACGCTCAAGCTTGTGTACTGTCAGGCGGCTCGCTACCACCACCTGTTTCGGTGGCCTGCTTATCAGCTCACCGGAGAAACACAATGCTGAAATCAGGCCTCGCTGCCTAGTTAACCCCAACGGCGCTTAAAGAACGAGTTTGGACATTCGTTCAAGTGTCTTAGAAATGAACTACCTGCGATTTATACAGGTGTTCACATGAGCGCTCTTTCTGGCATTTAACGGCAAACTCCTATAGTGCTTAACTGAAGCCTATCGAGCAGCACGCTAAGTTCTGCATCCCTATAGCGCCCCCTTCGCTACGCGCAACATAGGCAGAAATGCACCGGAGATGCATCGATACTTTGTCATCTTCCACGTCTTTAATGAAAGGACATAGCCATGTCTGCCATGGTCATTTTTGGCCTCATCGCCTCTGTTGCTCTCCTTTTTGCATTCGCAATGCTGAACTTGGACAAATGGACAGTCGAGGACTATCCGTACCAAATCCTAAACTTCATCGGTGCTGGCTTTCTAGCAGCCTCAGCCGCCAACCCATTCAACGCCGGTGTATTCTTCACCGAGCTCATCTGGTCTCTTTTTGGTCTGTACGGAATCATCCGAATCTATCTCGACCGTAAGAAGCAGCAGGCACAACGCTAACCTGCTCACATTCCTTTCCTGCCCCACCGCTTCTAAAAGAAAGAACCTTAACTCATGACTTTCGCCTTTGAAATCGGCATCATTGCTGGCATCCTCTTCGTCGTTGCCTACGGTCTCCTAAACTTCCGAGTAGTTACCGCCGACTCACCGTTATACCAATCTCTTAATTTCCTGGGTGCCACTGGCTTTGTCTACACTGCCATCTCCCCGTTCAACCCGGGATTGTTCATCGTCGAGTTTGTCTGGGCTATTGTGGCGCTCTTTGGCCTGTGGAAGATATTCACTAAAAAGAACGCTAAGCCTCACGCTTAAGAACGAATCTCAGAATTCTTACGCCAGCGGGTACGACGGTTCGCCCCAAGCCAAGCGGGTAAAGGGCTAGACTAAAAGATCGTCGAAAGTTGGGAGTAAGATGCCTACCCAAGATCAGTCACAGCATGTACAGCCCCAGCGCCGAGAAATAATTCTCAGCGCTGCGCTGAACACGATAACCCGAGAAGGCGTGGCCGGACTTTCGCTAAGAACTGTCGCTGCCGAAGCTCACGTCGCGCTAGGTTCTATCGCTTATTACTTTAATGACAAAGACGGGCTCATCAACGCTGCCTTCAAGGAATTCACTCAGCGATCGGTGATACAGTTCCAATCCTTCTATGAAGACGTAACCACTTTGGAGGAAGCCCGCGCCGCAACTGTATCTATGCTGTCCTCTACAGCTGGCTCCCGCACCGATACTATCTTGGGGAGCGAACTATATGCTCTTTCCCTTCGCCGGCCTCGGCACCGAATGATCCTTCTGGAGTGGACTCAAGCATGCCAGGACGTGATGCGCAAGTATTTCGACGAGGCCACTACCTTGGCCCTAGATGCGCTGTACGAAGGAGCAATCCTGCACCACTCCATGCACGTTGGCGAAACCTCCACGCAGCGCATTGCGCTCGCGGTCGAACGCCTCACGCCACCAGCGTCCTTTATTTATCGCTGCGCATCGCACTAGCGCCCCACCCACCACCGGTATAAACTTGCACGGCTACCCAGCCACGGCAAGGAAAGGGGCGCGAGTCCATGGATCTGGTTCGCATTCTCATTACACGGTCGGCGCCGTATACGCCGTATTTCATCGCGGTACTTGTCCTGCAGGCCTTGTCAACAGCTGCCACGCTGTACCTTCCATCGCTTAATGCCAAGATCATCGATGAAGGTGTGTCTCAGGGCGATGTAGACTTCATCTGGCGCACCGGCGGCATCATGCTGGCCGTCGCGTTTGCCCAAGTCATCACCGCCATCGGCGCAGTTTGGTGCGGCAGCCGCACCGCCATGGGCGTCGGCCGAGATCTACGCGGCGAGGTCTTCCGCCACGTTAATTCCCTGTCCACTGAGGACATGAGCCGTTTTGGCACACCTACGCTTATTACCCGCGGCACCAATGACGTCCAGCAGGTGCAAATGGTCTACATGATGATGCTGAACTTCATGGTGACCGCACCCATCATGTCCATCGGCGGCATCATCATGGCCGTGCGCGAAGACGCCGGCTTGTCCTGGCTGGTGTGGGTATCCGTGGCGGTTTTGCTCGGTACCATCTCCGTTATCATTGCTCGCCTCATGCCGCTCTTCCGTTCCATGCAGGACAAGCTGGATTCCATCAATGGCACCCTGCGCGAGCAGATCACCGGCATCCGCGTGGTGCGCGCCTTCGTGCGCGAGGCCTATGAGTCCGAGCGCTTCACCGAAGAAAATAAAAATATCACCCGCCTGTCCTTGAACATCGGCCGGCTTTTCGTGGTGATGTTCCCGCTCATTACGGTGATCCTCAACGTGGCTACGGGCGCGGTCCTGTGGTTCGGCGGCCATCGCGTGGATGAGGGCTTGGTCAACGTCGGCTCGCTCACCGCATTCCTGCAGTACCTGCTCCAGATTCTGGCGGCGGTCATGATGGGCACCTTCATGGCGATGATGCTGCCGCGCGCCATTATCTGTGCCCGCCGCATCACCGAGGTGCTCAAGCACGAGCCCTCTATTACTCCACCCAGCTCCACCACCTCTCCGGAGGCCTGCGTGGGCACGGTGAAATTTCGCAACGTGGGCTTTTCCTATGCCGGTGCGGATGCACCGGTGCTAGAAGACATTTCCTTTACCGCTCAGCCCGGCACCACTACCGCCATCATCGGTTCAACGGGCTCGGGCAAGACCACCCTGGTTTCCCTCATCCCACGCCTGTACGTGCCGACGGAGGGCCAGGTGCTTATCGACGCCACCCCTACCACCTCCCTGGCCCGCCAGGACATCGTCCAGCGCGTATCTCTGGTTCCACAAAAGGCCTACCTATTTAGCGGCACGGTGGCCTCTAACCTGCGCCTCGGACGGCCCGAAGCCACCGATGAAGAGCTCTGGGAGGCGCTGCGCGTGGCCCAAGCTGACTTCGTTGAGGACCTAGATATGCCCATATCTCAAGGCGGCACGAATGTCTCCGGCGGCCAGCGCCAGCGCCTGTCCATCGCGCGCATGCTTGTCGCCCAGCCTCTGATCTACCTCTTTGATGATTCCTTCTCCGCGCTGGACGTGGCTACCGACGCCAAGGTGCGGGCGGCAATGCGCGCCTCGTTTGCCGAGCGCAAAAAGCCGGTGACCAGCATTATCGTCGCCCAGCGCGTAGCGTCTATCCGCGATGCGGACCAGATCCTGGTGCTGGACGCCGGCCGCATCGTTGACCGCGGCACCCACGAGGAACTCCTGGGCCGCTGCGCGGTCTACCAAGAAATCGTTGATTCCCAAGAAACCGCCGGTGTGGCAGGGGGCGAAAACTAATGACTGAAAACACCACCTCTACCGCCGAGTCCACGGATACCGGTTTTGATCCGATGGGCGGCTCCGCACCCCGTCAGGCCAAGACTTTCTGGCCCTCCACCAAACGCCTTTTCTCCCTGCTTGCTCCCTTCAAGCGCCACCTATGGGCCGTCGCGGCAATGAACATAGTCTGCATCTTCTTGGCCGTGGTAGCCCCGAAGATCATGGGCAAGGCCATGGACGTCATCTTTGCCGGCGTCATTTCGCGCAACCTGCCCTCTAATATCACCGCCGAGCAAGCCATTGCGGGCATGCGCGCTGAGGGCCAGGACCGCTTTGCGGATATGGCTTCCGCGATGGACTTCGTCCCCGGTGAAGGCATCGATTTTAACCGACTGGGCACGCTCATCATCACCGTGATCGCGATGTACATCGTCTCCTCTGGCTTCCAGTGGTGGCAGGGAGCCATCCTCAACAAGGTAAGCATGGATATCGTGTTTGACCTGCGCGAGCGCGTGGAGGCGAAGATTAATGCGCTGCCTCTCAACTACTTTGATTCCCAGCAGCGCGGCGATATCCTCTCACGTACCACCAATGACATCGACAACATGCAGCAGGCCCTGCAGGAGGCGCTATCGCAGCTGTTTTATGACGCGCTGCTGGTCATTGGCATCACCATCATGATGTTCAGCGTTTCGTGGCAGCTCGCTCTCATCGCCCTCCTGTCCCTGCCGCTTACCGGTCTAGTTATCGGCATCATCGGCAGCCGCTCGCAGCGCCAGTTCACAATGCAATGGCGCTCCACCGGCCAGCTCAACGGCCAGGTAGAAGAATCCTTCTCCGGCCACGACCTAGCCATCGTCTTCGGCCGTACTGAGGCCATGACGGAGGAATTCGACAAGCGCAACGAGGAGCTCTACCGCTCCGCAGCTAAGGCTCAGTTCCTGTCCGGCATCATGATGCCCATCATGCAGTTCCTGTCCTACCTGTCTTATGTGGCCATTGCGGTCCTGGGTGGTCTGCGCGTGGCCAATGGACACATGACTCTGGGCGCTGCCACTGCCTTCATCCAATACTCCCGCGAGTTCAATCAGCCGTTAGGCCAGCTCGGCGGCATGATGCAGCAGGTACAGTCCGGCGTGGCCTCGGCCGAGCGCGTCTTTGAGCTTCTCGACGCCGAAGAGCAAGCCCCCGACACCATCGATGAAGACCTTCCCGGCCGCGCCCAAGGACTCGTGGAGTTCCAAGACGTTGGCTTCTCCTACGCAGAGGATAAGAAGCTCATCACTGGCCTCAACCTGCGCGTGGAGCCCGGCCAAACCGCGGCTATTGTCGGCCCCACCGGCGCCGGCAAGACCACCCTGGTCAACCTACTCATGCGCTTCTATGAGCTAGATAGCGGTCAGATTCGCATTGATGGGCACGATATCGCCCGTATGCCTCGCCATACCCTGCGTTCCCAGGTGGGCATGGTGCTCCAGGACGCCGTGCTCTTCAAGGGCTCGATTCTGGAGAACATCCGCTACGGTCGCTTGGACGCGACGGACGAAGAAGTCATTGCGGCGGCAAAGGCGACCTATGTGGACCGCTTCGTGCACGCGCTGCCCGATGGCTACGACACCATCATCGACCAAGACGGCGGTGCTATCTCGGCCGGCGAGCGCCAGCTCATCACCATTGCCCGCGCGTTCTTGGCCCAGCCCGCGCTGCTCATCCTTGATGAGGCCACCTCATCGGTCGATACCCGTACCGAAGTCCTCGTACAAGAGGCGATGAACGCGCTACGCGCGGACCGCACCTCCTTCGTCATTGCCCACCGCTTGTCCACCATTCGCGATGCTGACCTCATCCTCGTCATGGAGAACGGCACCATCGTGGAACAAGGCTCGCACGACGATCTCCTTGCGGCCCAAGGCGCATACTGGCGCCTACATCAGTCCCAGTTCGCTCAAGGGTAGGTCTTCGCCGGCCGTGAGCTATTCCAGCCCTACCGTCACGGTCGGCGCGTTAAAGTGAGCACCCTTGAGGTTTACCAGCTCAAGGGTGACATCGCGCAGCTCAAGATGCTCCATGATTACATCGGGCACTTCCGCATCTGGGACGGGGTGTGGCTCTGGAACACCAAGTTTGTCCAACACGGCATTGATATCGTCGCGGCTTAAATCGATATCCGCCCGGGGTGCAGAAACCTTACCCACCGCCGGGGTGGCTGTGAGCTCGGTAGCCATAATGGTCACCGGTCCGCCGCGTACCTCGGTGGTATCCCCTCCCGTAGTCAACATGCCATCGCCGTAGCGGCCGGGCAGCGTGATCCCAAGGTTGTCGATGTCGAGGTTCTCGCCCTTCAGCTCTAGAACCCGCACATCACCGCTGGCGGTGGGGAAAGTGCCCAAGGACACGGTGACATTCTTCGTCAGCGTCACCTTATCCGCGAAGACGGTACTGAAGTACGGAACCGCCGGGGCATCTTGCGCATTAACCCGTTCGGAACCGCTCACACCACCCACCACCAGGGCACAGGTGAGTACGGCCAAGCAGCTACGCGCCGCCCGCGGCATCGCCCTCATCATTGCTCTGCTGCTTCCTTGGTGCGGCGCTTTTGCTCCCCCGGCTGCCACGCAAAGGTAAAGGCCCCGCCAATGATGCCGAGCAGGGAGCCGATGATGAAGCCGCCCAAGTTGGACGTCGGCAAGGCGATAATGGCCACGATGATGCCTAGCACCCCGACATAATTCGAGGTTGCCGGCTGGAACCACGCACCAAGGCCGAACATGGCTAGCAAGACGCCGATAAGCAGCGTAGATACGCCAGAAATAGTGGAGATCATGACCAAAAGGTCAGAGATCCGGATGGTGATATAGGCCGGCGCGGCAATGATGATGCCGGACAAGATGAGCAACAGTCCGGGAAAGAAGGGCCGGCCGTTGCGCCAGCGGCGGAAGCGCTGCCACAGGCTGGGCTTAGATTCCTCCTCGCCCGTTGCCTCCGCCGCCGGGAGGGTCTGTGTTTCTTCCGTGCTGGACTCAGCAGCCATTATCGGACCCCCTCCTCACCGTCACTCCCACATTCTTGGCAGAAAGGCGCTGCGCGCCCACGGAGGTGGCCTTCACATCATCAGCCTTGAGGGAAACTTGCTTGGAATAGAGACCCCAGGCGCCAGGATCGGCGGTATCGCTGAGCTGATTCGCATCGATGCCCACGTTGACATCCTGCATCACCAAGGAACCATCCACGTCGGTCGCACCGACCAGCAGGCTATCGGACTCTGTACTGCCCTCACCCTCAGCCTTGAGCGCGAGTGTCGCCTCACCCACGCCGGGCACCTTGGGGACAGTCACCGAAAGACAAAGATCAGAGACCTTCGCGTGGTCCAGCTTGATACGGGCAACGGGAAGGTGTTCTTCGCCCTTTTGATCGTCATCAACAAAAAGCGAAAAGCCTTCTCCGTCCAAGTGCCCCATGGTGATTTTAAAGAAGCTACCGGAAAGGGCCAGGTTTGCTGTCAAACCGCCCTGCGCCACGGCAAATCCGGTGACACCAAAGGCAGCAAGGCCTGCGGTCAAGGCCACCGCGGCCTTGGTGATATTTGTCTTACCCATGGTGGTCTGCCCTTTCTGCGGCGGTCTAGGTTCTCTTCTTGCCAGGTTGGGCCACGCTGCGGCCACCAGCACTGGCTATACTCCGCCGCCGTATACAGCACGTTTAAAAGAATATGGCGACCGAGTTTCTCATCTTGACAGTGTACAGCCCACCCCGCCGCAGCACCGCACTGAATGCAGACTCTGGGATTTTCACCCCAAGGCTTTAAGGTAGATAGCAACGTGGAGCATCAGTATTAAAGGAGCACGCATGACCACCGTGTTCGGTTGGATAGCTATAGCCGCATCGATTCCGGTGTGGCTGTACTTTTTCACCCGCGTATGGGCCCTCTTCAAATTCATCCGCTCCGGCGGACCTAGCCAGCTCAAGCGCACCGATAATATAGGCAAGCGTTTATGGCGCGTTATTGCGGAAGTCTTTGGCCATTCCCACTTCAAGGGTAAGCCTCTGGTCAATGCCGCCCACTGGCTGGTGATGGTGGGCTTCCTCTTCGGCATCCTGGTGTGGTTTGAGGCCTATATCCAAACCTTCGCACCCAATAAGGGCTGGCCGTGGCTCAGCCACTGGCCGGTCTACCACTTCGTTGAGGAAATCTTGGGCATCGCGACGGTCCTAGGCATCGGCTTCCTCATCAGCGTGCGCCTCAAGCTCGGCGATACCGAACGCGGCAGCCGCTTCTTCAATTCCCAAACCGCCTCGGCGCGCTGGGTAGAGTTCATCGTCTTTTCTGAGGGACTCGGCATGATCTTGGTGAAGTCCACCAAGATCGCCACCTACGGCGGCGGCTCCGCCTGGGCGGATTTCTTGAGCGTCCACTTGGCCAAGCTCTTCCCCGAATCCCCGGCCCTAGTGAGCTTTTTCGCCCTGTTCAAGCTGCTATCCGGCATGCTGTTTATCGTCTTCATTTCCCGCAATTTCCAGTGGGGCGTGATGTGGCACCGCTTCACCAGCTTCTTCAATATCTTTTTCCAGCGCAATGCCACCGGTGAGAAGGCCCTGCAGTCTTTACCCACCCCGGACTTGGAAGAAGACATCACCCCGGGTAGCTGGAAAATGCTGCTGGATTCCACCTCGTGTACCGAATGTGGCCGCTGCCAAGAACTATGCCCTGCATGGAATACCGAGAAACCGCTGAGCCCCAAAAAGGTCATGATGGACCTGCGTCAGGGCGCACTGGATAACTACAACCCACACGAAGGCCTAGATGTGCTGTCCATGGCCGGCGTTATCGATGATGACGTGCTGTGGTCTTGTACCAACTGCGGTGCGTGCGTGGATCAATGTCCTACCGATATTGAGCACATCGACCACATCGCGGACCTGCGCCGCTTTAAGGTGCTTGCGGAATCGGACTTCCCGTCCGAGCTCACCGGCCTGTTCAAGAATATAGAAAACAAGGGCAACCCGTGGGGCCGAAATAATTCTGAGCGCCGCGCCTGGATCGATGAGGCCCGCGCCGATGGCATCGACGTCCCCATCATCGGTGAAGACGAGGCCGATTTCTCCGATATGGAATACCTGCTCTGGGTGGGCTGCGCTGGCGCTTATGATGACGATGGCCGCCGCACCACCCGCGCCGTTGTAGACCTGCTGCATACCGCTGGTGTGAAGTTTGGCGTGCTCTCCACGGGTGAGACCTGTACGGGTGACCCTGCCCGCCGCGCCGGCAACGAGTTCCTCTTCCAGATGATGGCGCAGCAAAACGTAGAGACCCTCAACAATGCCTTCGACGGCGTCCCGGAGGGCCAGCGCAAGATCATCACCACCTGCCCACACTGCTTTAACACCATCCGCAACGAATACCCGGACTTTGACGGGCACTTCGACGTCTTCCACCACACCCAGCTGCTCAACCGCCTGGTCCGCGAGGGCTTGCTCAAGCCGGTGCCGCGCACACCGGAGAATCGCAAGCCCATTACCTACCACGATCCTTGCTTCCTCGGCCGCCACAATAAGGTCTTCGATCCTCCGCGCGAGCTGCTCGAGGCCACCGGCGTGGAGCTGCGCGAGATGGACAAGAACCGCGATGAAGCCTTCTGCTGTGGCGCCGGCGGCGCCCGCATGTTCATGGAGGAAAAGCTCGGCACCCGCATTAATGACTTCCGCACCGAGCAGGCCCTAGAGACCGGCGCAGAAGAAATTGCCACCGGCTGCCCCTTCTGCAATGTCATGATGACCGGCGGGGTGAAGTCCTTGGCGCAGGATTCCACCCCCGCCACCAAGGTCAATGACGTGGCGGTTATGCTGCGCAATTCAATCTCCCTCGACGAGTCCGGCACCCTCCCGGAGCCCCGCCCCAAGGCGTTCCTTGCTACCCCGGTGCGCCACCAAAAGTCGGCCGGCGCCAAAGAAACCCCGCTTGCCGACGCCCCCACTTCCGCCACCCCAAACACCACCCACACCCCGGCTGCATCGGCACCAGCGCCAGCCCCCGCCTGTCTCTTATACACATCT
>NZ_JASPHV020000021.1:0-39287 GCF_030229435.2 Corynebacterium sp. MSK122
AGATGTGTATAAGAGACAGGCTTGCATGCAAGCAAAAATATAAGTGGGATTTGTGGGGAACGAATCTAGTAATGTAAACGTGTGACGTGGCACGTATCAGGGTCGAAGAGTAAGCCGTGGCCCATGCCGACCCAGCCGATGAAGGGGGCGTCGGCAACCGTGTGCGGGGTGTGGACGTGCCCAAGGATCCAGGCATCGGCCTCGTAAGCCTGTAGCTCAGCCACGGAAAGCGGCAGGCAGGTGCCTTTAGAAAACTCACCGGTGACGGAAGAATGTAGGAGGCCGAGGACGGGCCGGTTACTGCGGCGGGGAGGAAGCTGGAGGCGGCGCGGGTCCGGATCGGTGGCCACCGCTGCGGTTAGAACCGTGGAGTTTCCTATGTGAAAGGTATGCACCTGCGTGCCGTGGACTGTGACCTCGGGCGGGAAGTCCAGGTTGTGGTGGGTGTCGTGGTTGCCGGAAATGAAGTGGACTTCGCTGAACAGAGTGACAGCATGGGCCATAACGGTGTGGACCTGAGGTACAAACTCGGCCGAGTTAGCGTTGCGGTCAATGATATCGCCCAAGCACACGCACGCCGTGGCACCTCTATTGGCGGCAACCTCGAGTGCCTGCAGGGCCCAGTCCAGCCCAGGAGCGTCAGGGAGACCTAAGTGGAGATCTGAGAAGACGAAGATGCTAGCGGGCATGTGCGGCCTTTCGTTTGTGCTACCAAGACGAGGGGAAATACGTGCAATGGCGATCGTTTCCTCAGGGCTGTGATGTCGATATCTTCGGCTCGGGCAGTAAGGAGTGAGGCGAGTGGTGGACTCCGTGTGCAACTATGGAGGCTTCATAGGCTGAGGGTTACTTTCTGGAGAAAGTGTCTTTGAAAACCTAAATAGATGACTTTGCGGGCGGGTGGCGATGAAATGGAAGGAAATTAAAGCTTTAATTAACGTCACGCAAACATCCAGGAGTGCATGTGGAGGTACGCCTATTAGACTGGGCCGCATGCAACGCTGGGTTTTACATATCGACATGGACGCTTTTTATGCATCTGTCGAACAGCTGACCCGGCCTACGCTGCAGGGGCGTCCCGTTTTGGTGGGAGGTACCAGTGGGCGCGGCGTGGTGGCCGGCGCCTCCTATGAGGCGCGCGAGTACGGCGCGCATTCGGCCATGCCGATGTATCGCGCGCAGCAGCTTGTTGGACTTCGCGCGGTGGTAGTGCAGCCGCGCCGGGCAGTGTATGCGGCGGCGTCGCGGCGCGTATTTGGCATCATCGCGCAACACGTGGAGGTCATCGAGCAGCTTTCCATCGATGAGGCCTTTATGGAACCCGCCGCCCTAGAAGGGGCGAGCGCGGAGGAGGTTAAGCGCTGGGCTGATGAGCTGCGCGCGCTCATTCGGGAAGAGACGGGTCTGCCGTGCTCCATTGGGGCGGGATCGGGCAAACAATTTGCCAAGATCGGATCGGGCGAAGCGAAGCCCGATGGCACCTTTGTTATCCCAGCGGAGCGCCAGCTAGATATGCTGCACCCCCTTGCAGTGAACAAGCTGTGGGGAGTCGGCCCGGTGACCGGGGCGAAGCTCAAGTCCATCGGCGTAGAAACCATTGGGCAGCTAGCGGCGATGACGCGCAAGGAAGTAGAGATTTCCATCGGCAGTGTGGTGGGGCTGCAGCTGTGGCAGTTGGCCCGCGGCATTGATGACCGTGAGGTGGCGCCGCGTGCTATTTCTAAGCAGATTTCTACCGAGCACACCTACCCGAAAGACTTGCAGACTGCCCCCGAGGTCGATGCAGCCATCACTCGCGCGGCGGAGGGCGCTCACCGTCGTTTGCTTAAGGACGGGCGCGGCGCGCGCACCGTAACGGTGAAGCTGCGCATGGCGGATTTTCATATCGAATCGCGCTCGACCACCTTGCCCTACGCGACTGACGACGCCGCCGTGCTTACCGCTGCCGCCTTCAAGCTTGCCCGCTACCCCGATGAGTTGGGGCCCATCCGCCTGGTAGGGGTGAGCTATTCCGGGCTAGAGGCCGCTCGCCAAGACGTGCTTTTTCCGGAGCTCGACCGTGAGATCGTGCGTCCTGCACCGGCGGATACGGACTATGAGACTGGGGTGAGCGACGACGCAACACCGGCCATTCCAGCGCCTACGGTGACGGTGGAAGAAGAAACCGATAACCAGTGGCACGCCACGCAGGATGTTTTCCACCCCGATTACGGCCACGGTTGGATTCAAGGCGCCGGCCACGGGGTGGTGAGCGTGCGCTTTGAAACCCGCACCACGGGTCCCGGCCGCACCAAATCCTTCGCGGCCGACGATCCCGCGCTCGTGCCAGCAGACCCGCTCGACTCGCTGGATTGGCAGGACTGGCTGACCAGCGAGGACTAGCCCTCCTGGGTAAACAGCTCCGCCGGATCGGTGCCGGTGGCTAGCGCCGCCGCGAGCAGGATTCGCGCTTGGCTCGGTCGGAACCATCCGGCGTTGATGGCGCCACGTTTCCCCAGGCTTGCGCCACCACCGTCTCCACCGTAAGCCAGCGCCGTCGGGCCATAGGGTGTGCGGGTAGAAATGATGACAGGGAGGCCGGCGTGGAGGGCGTCGGCAAGCGCGCGGCCCATGTCCTCGCCCATATTTCCCGAGCCCATGGCCTCCACAATGAGACCGGAAGTGGGGGAGTTTACGGCGGCGTCGACCAGCAAGCGCCCCGCTCCCGGATAGGCGGGGATGATCTCGATTCGCTGCGACGCCAGCGGGGCAGGATTCAAACGCGGGGTGGTGCCAGGAACGGGCAGTGACTCAAACCCGCGCAGGTCACTGGTGTGCCGCTTGCGCGCACCGCGCGCCGGGATGGTCTCGCCGCCGAAGCAGAGGAAAACCCCAGGGCGCCCGCTGGCCGCAATCTCGCGGGCAGCGCGCAGATTGGTGGGGCCGTCGGCCGCGGGGTGATCGTAGGCGCGCTGCGCGCCAGTAAGCACGATGGGTTTTGTGCCACTACAGAAAATCTCCAACGCTAGCGCGGTTTCCTCCATGGAGTCGGTGCCATGGGTGATGATCACGCCACCGATATCCTCGCGCGCGGTGTGCTCGTTGACCACCGCAATGAGCTCATCGAGGTCCGCCAAAGTAATAGATGACGAGTCGAGCTGGCGAAACTCCACTACCTCGGCGTCGATTTCAGCGGCGAGGTCCGCGCCGGAGACGGTGGGAACCAAGGAACCATCGGCCACGGTGGTGCACGCGATCGTGCCGCCGGTGGCGATCAAAGCAAGTCGGGTCATGCACCCAAGGTTAAAGAAATCTTCGCCCACGCGGCGGGCGCAGCCCGGAAAAGGCTGGTGCAGCTGTAAACTGATGGGAGTTTAGAACCCAGACGTGAGGAGTTAGAAGTGAAATTCCGCAAGTTTAGCGCCGCGTGCCTCGCACTGACCGCGGCCACCGCCCTGGCCGCCTGCTCTTCCGACGACGAGCAGGACGATACCGCCGCCACCAACACCGAGGCGCAGGAATCCGCCTCTTCCGATGGCGATTCCGCCGCCCCGGCGCTGCCGTCCCCGGCGGATCTCAACGCCATCTTGGCCAAGGCCACCGACCCGAACGCCTCTGAGCAGGAAAAGACCGCCACCGTGCAGGGCGGCGAGACCGCACCGGAAATCTTTGACACCATGGCACAGTCCAAGCAGGAATCCGGTGCCGAGTTCGAGGTCGTCGATCCTGTGCTTCCGGGCTATGACCCGCAGTCCGTGCTGACCACCGTGAACTTCACCACCGCTGACGGCCAGCAGCAGACCGCTGACCAGGTGGAGTTCGTGTACGAAGATGGCACCTGGAAGCTCTCCAAGGCGTGGGCTTGCACGCTCATCCAAAACACCGTGCCGCCGGAACAGGTTCCGGAGATGTGTGCAGATACCGGCGCCGGTGCCTCCGCACCCGCCCCGGCACCGGCCGAGGGCGACGCTGCCCCGGCTGAAGGTGACGCCCCGGCTGCCGGCGCCGAGCAGGCGCCAGCTGAGGCCCCTGTGGAAGCCCCGGCCGAGTAACTAGGAAAAGTTCAGCTCCGTCAGGCTCGACTGCACCACGCGCAGCTCCGAGCCGGCGGCGCCATAAATGACCTTCGTATCGAAAGACACGTCACCGCCCACGGGCAGCGGCTTGGTCAGGTCTACCGTGATGGTGCCCTTGGACTGGGTGCTGGAGTCCACTACTTTGAGCTCCTTGTCCTCCAACTCCGTGCCCTGGGCCTGGCCTTCAAAGGACAGCGCGCCTAGCGACGGCCGCTGTTCTACCTCCACGTTGAGCTTGACCTGGTCGCCCTCGATGGAAGCGACCGTATAGCGGGTGGTCTGCAGCAGGGTGGACTCGCCGGTAACGCGCGAATCCACCGTCCAGCTCGCTCCTTTGCCTACCTCCTCGGTGGGGAAAACCACGGGCAGCGCCGCCAGCTTCATAATCGCCTGTTCGACGGCGCCGCGGGCTTCATCCGTGGCGTCCTGGGGTGCGGCCAAGCGCAAGGAATTCATCTGGCCTGTATTTTGGCCGCGCCAGCCAAATTGAAATCCCTCGGCCGAGGAGACATCGGTGTCTCCGGACGATTCTGGGGCTCCGGCCGTGACGAACGCATTGCGGGTGGCCGGCAGCTGATCTTCAACGTCCTCGCTAGCCTTATCTACCTTGGCCGATAGCGGCAGGGTAGTGGTGGTGGATTCGACGTCGGAGGCCTGAAACTTCTCGGCCGCGGACTTTTTGAGCAAGTCCTGCGAAAAACCCTCGGTAACGCGGTAGTTCACGTCCTGCGTGGAGTCGATATCCCGGTATTCCAGGAGCTTTTTCTCCCCGGTGCCGGGATTGTCCACGGTGACGCGTGGGGCGTCGATAGTCAGGCCCACGGGCTGTTCTACCGCGGGTCCCGGCTTTTCATAGGAACACGCCGTAAGCGCTACGGCGGCTGTGGTCAGGGCTGCAAAAACTTTGACTCGAAACACGCTTACCAAAATACCGGACGCTGCCGTTTAGAATAGAGCGGGTGAGTCAAAAACGAAGGAGCAAGACAGGACTTATCGCCGCGGTTGTCATCGCCGTGGCGCTGGTGGACCAAGCCGTGAAACAAATAATGCTCTCCATCCTTACGGAGGGCGAGCCCCTAGCGGTTATTGGGGATTGGTTCCGGTTTACCCTGCTTTTTAACCCTGGCGCCGCCTTTTCCATGGGCGGGGAGGGATCGACGTGGCTTTTTACCACCATCCAGCTGGTCTTTGTGCTCGGCGTGGCCATTGCCGCCCCGCGCATTACCCACTCCGGCCAGGCGGTGGGCCTAGCGCTCATTGCCGGTGGCGCGCTGGGTAATTTCGCCGACCGCATCTTCCGCGCCCCTGGCTTCTGGTTCGGACACGTGGTGGACTATATTTCGGTCGGCTCTTTCGCCGTGTTCAATATCGCGGACGCGGCCATTACCTGCGGCGTGGTGATCTTCATCATCGCCATGGTGCTGGAGGAAAGGAAGGCCGAGCATGAATAGGCAGATGCGCAGCTTCCCCATTCCTGAAGGCCTAGAAGGCATGCGTGCCGACGCCGCCCTGGCCAAGCTCCTTGGCCTTTCCCGCAGCGCCACCGCGCAGTTGTGCGCCGAGGGCAGCGTGACCATCGATTCCCAGGAGCTGAGCAAGTCCGAGCGGTTGACCTCCGGCAACGTGGTTTCGGTGCTTTTGCCGGAGCCAGAAAAGCCGTTGCTGCCGCGCGAAGAGCTGGTCGAGGGCATGGACGTGCTCTACAGCGATGCCGATATCATCTGCGTGCATAAGCCGGTGGGCGTGGCCGCGCACCCCAGCGTGGGCTGGGACGGGCCGACGGTGATCGGCGGGCTGCGCGCGGCCGGTTATACCGTGGCTTCGTCCGGGCCGACCGAGCGCCAAGGCATCGTGCACCGCCTCGATGTGGGTACGTCTGGCGTGATGGTCGTGGCTTCCTCGGAGCGCGCTTATTCCGCGCTCAAGCATGCCTTTAAGTACCGCAGCGTAAAAAAGACCTACCACGCTGTGGTGCAGGGCCTGCCGGATCCTATCGAGGGCACCGTCGATGCGCCCATCGGCCGCCACC
The DNA here is from genome assembly GCF_030229435.2 of Corynebacterium sp. MSK122. Classification (NCBI taxonomy): domain Bacteria; kingdom Bacillati; phylum Actinomycetota; class Actinomycetes; order Mycobacteriales; family Corynebacteriaceae; genus Corynebacterium; species Corynebacterium sp. MSK122. Next base: position 6,085 of record NZ_JASPHV020000021.1, read on the forward strand.
CCAAGTCGGGCTGGAAATTCGCCGTGCTTGATGACGGCAAAGCGGCCGTCACCCATTACAGCCTCATCGAGGCCTTCCGCGAGGCCAGCCTCATCGAGGTGCACCTAGAGACCGGCCGTACCCACCAGATCCGTGTGCACATGTCCGCCACCGGCCATCCGTGCGTGGGCGATCCGATGTACGGCTCGGATCCGAACCTGGCTAAGCGCCTTAGGCTCGAGCGCCAATGGCTGCACGCGGTAAAACTCGGCTTTACTCACCCCGGCACCGGCAAGTGGTTCGAGATTGCGGCGCCGTACCCGGCAGATCTCGAGCACGCCTTGGAGGTTTTGCGGGGATGAGGAAGGTCTACCGGCGGCGTCGGCTAGCGGCCTTGGCGGTGCTGACGGTGCTTTTCCTTGCCGCCCTTGCTCTCTTCGGTGCCTTGGGGACCCAGGCTTCTTCGCAGGTGCAAGGCGATCAGCTCGGCCCGGATGGGGAATCGCGAGCGGAGTATATTGCGCGCGTGTCCGGCAGCGACATTCCGAACGCCACTGCCTACGCCCTTGTCACCTTCGACGAGGATCTGCCGCCCGTAGCCGCCGCGGCCGCCGTTGCCGCAGCCCCGCGCATGGACGCTATCCTTATCGGCTCCACCGCCCCCATCGACGTCCCCGAACCGACCGCCGGCGAAGACCGCGCCGCCGTTATCCAGCGCGCTTTCGACCGCATCGGTGCCTCCTATGGGCAGCGTCCCACCGCGGTGAGCGCGGCCGTGGTGTGGGGGTCGGGCGCCCAGCTTGCCGACGTCGCCTCCACCCCCTCCGTCGCCGCCGTCGAGCCCGCACCTGCCGACGCCGCCTGGGGCAGCTTCGCCATCCGCCCTCCCAGCTAATATCGCCCTCCTGGCCCCTGTGGCGCGCGGTGGCCGCCCAGCGCTTTTAGCATCTAGGGCATGGAACACATTCGGGCCTATATTGCGGCACTCAACTCGGCGATGGATATCCTCGCCGAGGCCGCCGATGCCTCCGCCACGGACCTTACCGCCGCCGGCATGCCCGATGCAGAAGCAGAATCCATTGCGCAGCTAGCACAGGTCTATTTCGGGCCCACACGCTTTCGCCGCCGCCAACGACGTGCGGTAGATGGGGCCCGCCGCAACCGGCATTCGCTGCCGACGCTGGAGGTCATCGAAAAGCATGCCCGGCGCGCGCCCACCCAAGCCTGCGCCTGGGCCCTGCGCGCCGAACTCACCCACATTGCCTGCGATACGCGGGAGATGGAAAGGCGCGCCCGCGCAAAGTTGCGCAAGATGCGCGCGCCGCGCGAACCCAAGCCGGGGGTGCGGTTGCGGCGCCGCGCTGCCGGTAAGCCGTGGACGCTAGCTATCACCGGATCTTCCGCGCTGATTACAGAACTCCACCAGCGTGCCGGCTCGCTTGCCGATGTCGCCTCTTTATTCCGCACCGGCGCCTCTACCTCTACCGTGCGCACTAATGTTGTGGTGCCACTAGATAAGTTGCTCGGCGTGGCCCATGGCAGTGATGATGTGGTGCTGACCATGACCAACGGCGCACAGATTACGGGTGCCGAATTGGCCCAGCGCGCGCTCGCCGAAGAGGGATTTGTCACCTTGCTCCACCCCGTAGAGGGCCCAGTGAACCTGTACCGCATGCGCCGTGGGGCCACCTGGAAGCAGTTCATGATGGCTGCGGCGGAAAATCCCACTTGTCCGGTCAAGGGATGCAGTAAGCCCGCCGATGAGTGCCAGGTCCACCACATCTTCAGCTGGGCCGGCGGAGGATGGACCAATGCGAAAAACCTCACCACCGCCTGTGCCTATCACAATGGCCGCAATGATGACCATCGCACCGGCCCGCTGCGCAATGGCCGCTTCGAGCGCACCTCCCGCGGGGTGCGCTGGGTCAACCCCTGGGATCCGCCCCCACCCGACCTCGTAGAAACCGGGCCCACCACGTGATTTTCGCGGCGTCACTGAGGCGTCGCGCGTTGTGGCGATCCTAAGCTAGGACCATGGCCTCAAAACAGCCCTTTTCGCAGTGGATGCCCAATTACAAGTTTGCCTATATCGCCGCGTGGGTCGCGGTGGTGGTATCCGGCATCGCGCTTTTTATCGGTCTTTTCACCGGCGGCACGTCGATGACGTTGGTGTTTTCCGGGATCGTATGTGCCTATGGCATTTTTCTCGTCGTGGTGATGCCCCGCTGGGCGCTGCGGGCAGAAGAGGAACAGGCAGCGCGTCGCCGTGCACGCGCCGCCCGCGAGGAACTTAGGCGCTCCTAGCCATGCGCACTAAGTCGGAGACGTAAATCACCACCGCCACGCCGATGATGCCGAAGCCGATCCAACGGTGCGTCGAAAAGTGCTCGTGGGTGATAAAGAGCGCCCACAGCATCTGCATGATGGGGGTGAGGTATTGGAACATGCCGATCGTCGATAAGCGCAGCGTCCGTGCGCCCTCCGCAAAGCAGAGAAGCGGCAGCGCGGTAATCAAGCCGGCGCTGACCAAAAGCAGCGCGTGGCCGACGCCCTCGCTGGCGAAAGTGCCCTGGCCGCTTGTTTCTAGCCACAGGATGTAGCCCACCGCCAGCGGCGACATCACGAGGGCTTCTGCTGCGACCGAGACGGCCGAGGACACCCGAACCTGCTTTTTGAGCAGCCCATAAAAGCCGAAGCTGAACGCCAATAGCAGTGAAATATACGGCGCCTGGCCGGTAAAGAACGTCAAATACAGCACCGCGATGGCCGCAACGCCCACCGCGCCGGCCTGCCACGGCCGCAGTCGTTCCTTCAAAAACACCATGCCAAGGGCGACCGACACCAGGGGATTGATGAAGTACCCCAGCGCCGCATCGGCCACGTGGTTGCTATTAATCGCCACCACGTAGGTACCCCAATTGACCGTGATGAATACACCCGCGGCCGCAAGCCAACCCCACGTGCGCTTGTCCATGCGCGCCATTTCGCGCCACCGGCCGCCGAGGAATAAAAATCCCGTAACCAACACCGCGGTCCACAACACGCGATGAGCCAAGATTTCCAGCGGCGATGCCGGCAGCAACAGAGGGAAGAACGCGGGGAAAAATCCCCACATGATGTAGGCGGCGAGCGTGTAGAGCATCACAAAATAATAGTCCATTTTGACCGCCCCGCTATGATGAGCCGCATGGCCAAAAACTCCTCCTTCGTCCACCTGCACAACCACACCGAGTTTTCCATGCTGGACGGCATGGCCAAGGTCGATATGCTGGCAGACGAGGTGGTCCGCCAAGAAATGCCGGCCGTCGGCATGACCGACCACGGCAATATGTATGGCTCTGATGCCTTCTACCGCCGCATGACCGGCGCCGGCGTCAAACCCATCATCGGCATCGAGGCATATATGGCGCCCGAATCCCGCTTCAACAAAAAGCGCGTGCTGTGGGGCACGCCGGACCAAAAGCGCGACGACGTCTCCGCCTCTGGTGCCTACCTCCACCAAACGATGATCGCGGAGAACGCCACCGGCCTGCGCAACCTTTTTACCTTGTCTTCGCTGGCTTCCTACGAAGGTCAGTTGGGCAAATGGCCGCGCATGGACGCCGAGCTCATCGCCGAGCACGCAGACGGCATCATTGCCACCACCGGCTGCCCCTCTGGCGACGTCCAGACCCGCCTGCGCCTCGGCCAGTTCAACGAGGCGCTGGAGGCCGCGGCCATGTGGCAGGACATCTACGGCAAGGACAACTTCTTTTTGGAGTTGATGGACCATGGGCTGGACATCGAAAAGCGCACGCGCGATGGCCTGCTAGAAATCGGCCGCAAGCTAGACCTGCCCCCGCTGGTGACCAATGACTGCCACTACGTGCTGGAATCCCAGGCGCCAGCGCACGAGGCGATGCTGTGCGTGCAGACCGGCAAGACTTTCATGGACCCGGACCGCTTCAAGTTCGGCGGCACCGGCTACTACATTAAGTCGGCCGCGCAGATGCGCGAGACCTGGGACGATATGATTCCAGATGGCTGCGATAACACCCTGTGGATTGCTGAGCGCGTGCAAGACTACGGCGAGATCTGGGAAGAACACACCCACGATCGCATGCCTATTGCCGACGTCCCCGAGGGCCACACCCCAACTTCCTGGCTCACCCATGAGGTGATGGAGGGCCTGCAAAAGCGCTTCCCCGGCCAGGATGTTCCGGAGGAATATATCGAGCGCGCCAAGTATGAGATCTCCGTTATTGAGATGAAGGGCTACCCGTCCTACTTCCTCATCGTGGCCGAGCTCATTAAGCATGCACGCTCCGTGGGCATTCGTGTGGGGCCGGGCCGTGGTTCGGCGGCCGGCGCGCTTGTCGCCTACGCGCTGACCATTACCAATATCGACCCCCTGGAGCACGATCTCCTCTTCGAGCGATTCTTGAACCCTGAGCGTCCGTCCGCACCCGATATCGATATCGACTTCGATGACCGCCGTCGCGGCGAAATGATTACCTATGCGGCGGAGCGCTGGGGTGAAGACAAGGTGGCGCAGGTGATTACCTTCGGCACGGTGAAGACCAAGCAGGCCATTAAGGACTCAGCCAAGGTGCACTTTGGTCAGCCCGGCTTCCAGATGGCCGACCGCATCAACGGCGCGCTGCCGCCGGCGATCATGGCCAAGGACATTCCGCTCAAGGGCATCACGGACCCGGACCACGAGCGCTACTCCGAGGCCGCCGAGGTCCGCCAGATGGTGGAATCCGACCCGGATGTGAAGAAGATTTATGACACGGCGCGGGGTTTGGAGGGCGTCGTCAGGCAGGCGGGCGTACACGCCTGTGCGGTGATTATGGCTTCGGTCCGGCTCATGGACCACATTCCTATGTGGAAGCGCCCGGCCGACGGCGCTTATATCACCGGCTGGGACTACCCGGCGTGCGAGGCCATTGGCCTACTGAAGATGGACTTTCTGGGCCTGCGCAACCTCACCGTTATCGGCGATGCGATTGAAAACATCAAGCGCAACCGCGGCGAAGAAGTCCACCTAGAGCAGCTGCATGCCGACGACCCCAAGGTCTCCAAAGTCTATGATCTGCTCTCGCGCGGCGATACGCTGGGCGTCTTCCAGCTCGACTCCGGCGGCATGCAAGAGCTGCTCAAGCGCATGAAGCCGACCGGCTTTAAGGATATTGTGGCCTCCCTTGCGCTCTACCGCCCTGGCCCGATGGGCGTGAACGCCCACTGGGACTACGCGGACCGTAAGAACGGCCGTAAGGAAATCACTCCAATTCACCCGGAGTTGGAAGAGCCGCTCAAGGAAATCCTGGATGAGACCTACGGTCTCATCGTCTACCAGGAGCAGATCATGCGTATCTCGCAGAAGGTCGCCAACTACACGGCCGGCGAGGCAGATGGCTTCCGTAAGGCAATGGGTAAGAAGAAGCCCGAAGTGCTGGCCCAGCAGTACGACAAGTTCTGGGGCGGCATGCAAGAAAACGGCTACTCTAAGTCCGCCATGGATGCGCTCTGGGGCACCATCGAGCCCTTCGCGTCCTACGCGTTTAACAAGTCCCACGCCGCGGGCTACGGCTTGGTGTCCTTCTGGACGGCCTACCTCAAGGCTTACTACGCACCGGAATATATGGCCGCGCTGTTGACCTCGGTGGGCGATAAGAAGGATAAGTCCGCCATCTACCTTTCGGACTGCCGCCACTTGGGCATTAAGGTGCTGCCGCCGTCCGTCAACGAGTCCGAAGAGGATTTCCAGGCGGTGGGGGAGGATATCCGCTTCGGCATGGGCGCTATCCGCAATGTCGGCTCGGAAGTGGTGGAATCCATCATCAAATCCCGCCACGACAAGGGCGCGTTTACCTCGTTTAGTGATTACCTGGACAAGATCGAGCTCGCCGCCTGCACCAAGCGCGTGACAGAGGCGCTCATTAAGGCCGGCGCCTTCGATGACTTGAACCACCCGCGCAAGGGCCTCATGCTCATCCACGAGGACGCGGTGGATGCGGTGCAAACCACCAAGAAGGCCGCGGATAAGGGCCAGTTCGATCTCTTCGCTGGAATCGGCGGGGGAGAGGAAGACGCAGCTTCCAACGCCTTTGCCTTGGATATCCCGGAAGACAACTGGGATCGCAAACACGAACTTGCCCTCGAGCGCGAGATGCTGGGCCTATATGTTTCCGGCCACCCGCTCGATGGCTTCGAGGAGGCGCTGGCCGCGCAGACGGATACGCCGCTGACCAAGATCCTCAACGACGAGGTGCATAACGGCCAAGAGCTCATCATCGGCGGCATCATTTCGGGCGTGGACCGTCGCTTTTCCAAGCGCGATGGCTCGCCGTGGGCCATTGTCACGGTGGAAGACCACAACGGCGCGCAGGTGGAAATCCTGGTATTCAACAAGGTGTACTCGCTCGTCGCCCCGCAGATTGTCGAGGACAATATCATCCTCGCGCGAGTGAACGTCAAGGTGCGCGATGAGCGCCGCTCGCTGTTCTGCTCCGATATCCGCGTGCCGGAGCTGGGCCCTGGCGGTGGCGCCGGCCTGCCGCTGCGGCTGACCATGCGCACGGATCAGTGCACCATGGAAAACATTGCCCGCCTCAAGCAGGTCCTGCTCAAAAACCAGGGCGAGTCGGATGTCTACCTCGAGCTTGTCGATGGCTCCGAGTCCACCACCATGATCCTCGGCGACCACCTGCGTGTGGAGCGATCCGGAAACCTCATGGGCGACCTCAAGGCCACCATGGGCGCGGGCATATTAGGCTGAATTTAAACTCGGCGGCGGCAGGCGCCCTCCACTAATCTAGACAGCACAGTCTATATTGATGGAGGAAACCTGATGGTTAACAAGATTCGCACCACCCACGTCGGCTCACTGCCGCGCACCCCAGAGCTGCTGGAAGCCAACCTGCAGCGCGGGGAGCTGCCGGACGCGGAGTTTCAGGAGATTTTGGAGGCTGCGGTGGCGGACGTCGTCAAGCGGCAGCTCGATCTCGGACTCGATATCATTAACGAGGGCGAGTACGGCCATATCACCTCTGGCGCGGTGGATTATGGCGCGTGGTGGAATTATTCGTTTAGCCGCCTGGGCGGGCTGACGATGACGGATACCGACCGCTGGGAATCGGCCGAGGTGGTGCGCTCCAAGCCGGGTGAGCCGCGGCTGACGTCGTTTATTGATCGCCGCGACCGCGCGTTGTTCTCGGAGGCCTATAATGATCCGGATTCTGGCATCTTCACCGGCCGCGCCAAGGTGGCGAACCCAGAGTTCACCGGACCGGTAACCTACATCGGCCAAGATGAAGTCGCCGCCGATGTGCGCTTGCTTGCCGACGCCCTTCCAGCCGGCACCCCCGGCTTCATCGCCGCCCTTTCGCCCGGCTCGGCCGCACGCCTGACCAACCGCTACTACGACGATGAGCATGAGCTGCTCGCCGACGTCGGCCGTGCCATGCGCACCGAATACCAGGCCATCACCGATGCTGGGCTTACTGTGCAATTCGACGCGCCCGATTTGGCCGAGGCTTGGGACCAAATCAACCCGGAGCCGTCGGTGGAGGACTTCCGTGGTTTTATCCGCGAGCGCATCGACGTCCTCAATGATTCCATCGCCGGCCTGCCCAAGGAACAAACGCGCCTGCATATCTGCTGGGGCTCCTGGCACGGACCGCATGTTACCGACGTGCCCTTTGCGGACATCGTCGAGGAAATCCTGCGTGCCGAGGTCGGAGGATTCTCCTTCGAGGCCGCTTCGCCGCGCCACGCGCATGAGTGGCGCGTGTGGCAGGACCACGCATTGCCGGAGGGCACTGTGATTTACCCCGGTGTGGTTTCGCACTCCACCAATGCGGTCGAGCATCCGCGCCTCGTGGCAGATCGCATCATTCAATTCGCTGAGGTGGTCGGCCCGGAAAACGTCATTGCGTCGACCGACTGCGGCCTCGGCGGCCGCCTGCATCCCCAGATTGCGTGGGCGAAGCTGCGGTCCTTGGTCGAGGGCGCTGATATCGCTACCCGCGAACTCTTCTAAAAACGCCTAAAGCCGCTCCGAAACTCCGGAGCGGCTAAATTATTCAGTGCTTAGAAGCGCACGCCCAGCTGCTTGAGAGCATTCGTCATCGGTTCCAGTATGCCGGATTTATGGGAACCGATGGGGGTTAGCTGCAGTGCGGCGTTGGGGGCGGAGTGTTCCAGCACGTTATCCACGATGTGGGCGTGGGCAGTCGGGGCGCAGGCCAGGATGAGGGAGGAGGTAACGCAGAGAGATGCGCTTGAGCATAGATATTCCTTTCTTGTGGTTATGTCCACTATTGCTGATGGAGGTAACGGTGCAACTAAAGGACAGTGAATTTCCAGTGAATGGGTAGACTGTCAAGACATGACTGATTCGACCATCCATGCATCCGATATCCAGCAGGCGCAGGCGCGGATTAGCTCGGAAATCGCCCCGACCCCGCTGCAGTACTGCGCCCGGCTGTCGGCCGAGACGGGCTGCGAGGTCTATCTCAAGCGGGAGGATCTGCAGGACGTGCGCTCCTATAAGATTCGCGGCGCGTTAAACGGTATGTCGAATGTTCCCCAGGAAGAGCGCGGCCGGGGAATTGTTACGGCGTCGGCTGGCAATCATGCGCAGGGCGTGGCCTATGCTTGCCGCACGATGGGCATAGCCGGCAAGATTTTTGTGCCGGAGCCCACGCCGATGCAAAAGCGCGACCGCATCCTGGTCCATGGCGGCGACCAGGTGGAGCTGGTGGTGGTCGGCGCCAACTTCGATGAAGCAGCCGCGGCCGCGCATGCCGACGCCGCCGAGCGCGACGCCACCTTCATCGAGCCCTTCGACGCCCGCGATACCATCACCGGACAAGGCACGGTCGCGGCGGAGGTTCTGGCGCAGCTTTCGGCCAAGGGCAAGTCTCTCGATACCATCGTCGTTCCTGTGGGAGGCGGTGGCCTGATTTCCGGCATCACCTCTTACGTGGCGGATATGGCACCGCACACCCGGGTGGTGGGCATGGAGCCGGAAGGGGCGGCGTCGCTAAGAGCGGCGTTTGACCACGGCGGCCCGGTCACGCTGGAGGAGGTCGACCCCTTCGTCGATGGCGCGGCCGTAAAGCGCTTGGGCGCGCTGCCCTATGAGATTTTGGACGCCAATCGCGAGCGCCTGAGCTTTGACACCGTGTCCGAGGGCGCGGTGTGTACGGACCTGCTCAATCTGTATCAAAATGAGGGCATCATTGCGGAGCCGGCCGGTGCCCTGTCGGTAGCGGGCCTGCACCAGTTGGACCTGGAGCCCGGTTCGACGGTGGTGTGCGTGATTTCTGGCGGCAATAATGACGTGCTGCGTTACGCCGAGATCATGGAGCGCTCTTTGGTCCACCGCGGCCTGAAGCATTATTTCTTGGTGAATTTCCCGCAGGAGCCGGGCCAGTTGCGCCACTTCTTGCACGAGATTTTGGGCCCGACCGATGACATCACGCTCTTTGAGTACTTAAAGCGCAATAACCGCGAGACGGGCGCTGCGCTGGTGGGCCTGCAGCTTAGCCGCGCCGAGGACCTCGACGGCCTGCTAGAGCGCATGGGAGAATCCAAGATTTCGGTGCAGTACCTCAAGCCCGGCACCCCCGAGTACGAATTCCTCGTGGCCTAATGCAGGATTCTTATCGTCGCCCCGTGGGCCAGGTTGAACACGAAATTGAAATTAAGCGATCCCGGTTTATTACCTTGATTGGTCGCGTCACCAACGAGGAAGAGGCCCGCGCGTTTATCGACGCCGCCCGCAGCCGCTTTCCCGATGCCCGCCACCACTGCTCCGCCTACGTCTTTCACGTCGACGGCGCGAACCCGGTGGAGCGCTCTTCCGATGACGGCGAGCCCTCCGGAACGGCCGGAAAGCCGATGCTGGACGTGGTGAAGGGGTCCGGCATGCTCGATGTATGCGCGGTGGTCGTGCGCTACTTCGGCGGCATCAAGCTGGGGGCCGGCGGACTGGTGCATGCCTATGGCGGCGCGGTGAGCGAGGCCATGGAGAAGGTGCGGGCGGTAACCAGGGCGCGCCGAGAGCTTTATGCGGTGGAGTGCCCGCATACGACGGCCGGGCGGGTAGAAGCAGACCTGCGCGGGCGCGGCTATGAGATAACCGATACCGCCTATGCGGCCGCGGTGACTTTTACGCTGGCCGTGCGGCCTGGTGGGCTGGACGAGCTGGAAGCTACGCTGGCAGCGATCTCGCAGGGCCAGCTCGAAGCGGCAGACGCGGGCAGCGCCTGGGTTGAGGTAGGATCCTGACCATGACTATGCAGCAACGACCGAATAACCCCATTGCGCAGCGCAAGCAGCAGGTGCGCAAGCACTCCCGCAACGCCGTCGTATGCGTGGCCGGCGGCCTCGGTGTGGGCGCAGTGCTCGGCGTGCTTTCGGCGGCTAGTTTCTGGGCCTGGATGCTAATTGGTGCCATCGTTGCCGTGGTTGGTGGCGGCTATAACTGGCTAAAGATCCAGAAGATCGTCAACGAGAACCACAACCAGTACTAGATGCCGGCACCGCAACCTAGCGGCCGCCCCGTCAGGATCGATGCCTGGGTGTGGGCCGTCCGCATGTTTAAAACCCGGTCCGCGGCCGCGACCGCCGTGCGCGCCGGGCACGTGAAGATCAATGGCGAGGCCGTCAAGCCTTCCCAACAGGTGGTGCCGGGCGACCGCGTGCGCGTGTGGCGCAACCACCACGAGCATGACCTCGAGGTATTAGCGACCGTTGCCAAGCGCGTGGGCGCGCCCGTCGCGCGCACCTGCTATACGGATCACGCTCCACCGCCGCCGCCCAAGGAGTTTATGCCGTCGGTTCCCGTGCGCCCGCGTGGTGCCGGTCGGCCGACGAAGAAGGAACGCCGCGATATGGAGAAATTCCGCGGCGGTTTCCGGTAAGTTGCCGAAAATCCTGCGCGGCTAGTGGGCGGCGCGTAGCGCTTTCAGGCGCGCAGTAAGCCGCCGCTTGCGGCCTGGGCGGTCGCCGGATTCGGCGGTGGCCTCGATGTGTTGTTTGCCAAACTTGTTGAGCAGCAGGTCGTCGATAAGCCGCACCTGGCCGGGGCGGAAGCGGTAGCGCATGGCGTCGTGGACGTGAGCAATGGCGGCGTCATCCAGCAACTGCTCAAGCTGGCCCAGGTGGCGCACGCCGTTTTGCTCGAGGAGCTCCGCCAAGAAGCGGTAGTGCTCCGAGCGTGAGAGCGGGAAGCGGTTACCCAAAATGATGGCGAGCACGCCCGGCAGGGTCTCGGCGGTAAGCTCGACGTCCTTGTCGGTTTCTGTATCGGGGGCCTTGAGGGCGGCGATCTCATCGAATTGCTGGTCGGCGAGCTCGATAAGCCCCGCGGCCAAGGTAAAGAGGCGATCTACCTCCGGCGAGGGCGGGTTCGGTCCCTGCTTATAGCGGATATCGTGCTCAAACTCCGCCCACGCATGCTGCAGGACGGTGCGAATCTGTACCTCAAAGGTCCAGCCGACGTAGCTCGCCAATTCTTCCATCGCGGCGGCGCTGTCCTCGCTCACGGTGAGCACCAAGTGGTGGGAGCCATAGCCGAATCCGCCAGAGATGCGAGTTTCTGCCGCCTTGTCTACGGAGCGCTCCACGCGGAAAGACTCCCCAAAAACGTTGAGCGCTTGCGGGATGGCGGTGGAGTGATACAACGTTACGCGCACGCCCATCACATCGTGGATCTCTTGCCAGGGCTGGGGATAGACAAAATCGCCGTTCTCGCGGCGCTTTTTGGCCTTCGCCTTCAGCGAGGGCCAGGTTTTTACGCGGGTAGAGACGCGGTCAAAGATGATGCCAGCGTCATTGAGGAGGTCCTCGATGGCGGTGCGGAAGTCCACCGCGGCGGTGGGGTGGCTGCGCGCCCAGTCGTGGTACTGGTTGCTCAGCCGCGACATCCTACTTTCCGGCATGGTGCTCCTTTCATAACTCCCGCGGGAATCCGTTAGACCATACTAGCGGGCGTGGGTGGAGCACGGTGCGATGGCGGGGCACGTGCGCGACAGCATCGGCGGCCAGTTGGCGGGCGTAGGTGTCCGGTAGGTGGGCAAAGGCAAAGAGCGTGGCGGAGTCCGGCACTAGGTAGGTCAGCGAATGGGAACGCAGCAGGCGACGCATGTGCTTGTCCAGCACGGTAAAGGTCTCTGGGTGGGCAATCCAAGAGGAAATCGGTGCGCCGTGGGAGCGGACCTGCAGGCCGCCGAAACGGGCGGCGGAAGGGAGTTCGCAGGCGGCGGGGCGGGTCCAAAAGCGCAGCCCTTGCGAATCGAGGGCGGCGCGCTGCAGGTTATGGGAAGCATGGTTCCATGCTCGGCGCGCGGAGATATCCATGGCCGCGAGGCCGCGGTGGCTGAGCCGGCGAAAGGTCTGCTTGCCAGGAAAGACCAGCGCCATGGACAGACTGGGGGAGAGCTGGATGGTGGCGAGGGAGTCGCAGAAGCCGTCGTCAGAAAGCCGCTGTTCTTTCAGCCAGGAGCGGGCAAAGAGCGCAGGCAGCAGGTTTGCGGTGGTGGGACGAGGCGGGCGCAAGGCGACGGTCACGGCGGGTTCTCCAGTGTGGCGGTAGGGTGTGGTCGCCTTTATTGGACTGGAGAAACCGCCGTTTGGTTCCCCGGTTGGGCCTAGAAGGGCGGCTCGGCGTCGAGTTGCAGCTCGGCAAAGAGCTTATCGGCCGGCCAGATGTCGATTTCTTGGCCCTTGGCCTGCAGCTCCTCCGCGCGCTTTTCCTTGGAGGTTTTCTTGGCCCATTCGCCCACGATGAGCAGGGTGGACTTTTTGGTGACGTTCTTTGCCACTTGGGCGCCGCGCTCGGCGATGCCCTGCCACAGCACACCCTTATCATAGGGCTCGAAATCGCCGGTGAGGGTGACGTGCTGTCCGTAGAGTGCGCCTTCCGGGTCGGCGTCGGGGTTCGGCTCTGGGATTGTGTCCGGGGTGGCTACGGACTGCCACGGGGCGGGCCCGCGGGACTTCTTCTGTGCGGAGCCGGCCGCACGGGTTTGGTCGCGGAAGTCGGTCCCAGCTCCGAGATCCGCGCCGGAGGTGGGGGCGGTGTGGGCACGCAGGACGGGCAGAATGGCCTCGGCATCGAGACGTCCCAAGGTGAATTCGCGTGCGGTGAATAGGTCGCGGATGCTGCCGGTGTGTCCGAAGCGCTCGGCCAAGCGGGCGATGATTTCGCCGGCCGCACGGGCATCCTCGGTGGCGTCGTGGTGGCTGAAGTCCGGCGCGGACAGGTGGGCGGCGACGGTGGGCAGCTTGTGGTTGCGCACCGAAATAACCTTGGCCTTGGAAGCATCGCGGGACAGCGCGAGGGAGCAGGCCAGCGGCACGGTGGGCACTTCGGCGCCGGCGGAAAGCAGGCCGGAGCGCAGGGCGGTGGAATCGAACTGGGCGTTGTGGGCGACAAGCACGTCGTCGCCGAGGAAATCGAAGAGCTCCTTGGCGGCATCGGCAAATGCCGGCGCTCCTTGCACATCGTCCGCGGTAATGCCGTGGATGGAGACGTTAATATCCGCGAAGTGCTCGAGGCCTGGCGGAGGGGTGCACAGCCAGGACTGGGAGGCGGTCTCCTGGCCATCGCGGAAGCGCACCGCGCCGATTTGGCAGATAGAGCCCCAGTTATCGTTGGCCGTTTCCACGTCCACGGCGGTGAAATCAAGGCCGGGGATGGTGGCGGCGGAGGAGGGTGCTTCGCCGCGCTGTGCGGCGGAAATGGCGCGGGCAACGGCCTGCGGGTCTTGGTGCGGGGCGAAGGCTATAGTGCCGGCGGCGCCCAAGTCGAGGGTGCCGAAGCCGGTGGGGGTCGGTTCACTCACGCGCACGGTGTCGATGGACTCAAGCGGGATATCCTGCGTGACGGGGGCGCCGAGGCTGGTAGCCAGCAGGGTGCGGTGAAGCACGAGATTATCCGCTGTGACATCGATGAGTGCGCCGTGCGCGGGAAATGACACGAGGGGCCTTTCTTTAGGAATCGAAGATGGGCGGTTCAATCTGACGCAGAATCAGCGTTGAACGCGGCTGCACCGTGATCGTACCCTCTGCCTCAATGAGGGTTTCCTCCGCGGGGTAGCCACCGGAATCGGCGGTATCGACCATCAGCCGCCACGTAGCGCCGAGATCCTTGGTGGGCAGGGTGAACTCGATTTCGCCGTCGTGGGAATTGAAGATCATGATGAAGGAATCATCGGTGATGCGCTCGCCGCGGGCGGTGGTTTCCGTAATCGCATTGCCATTGAGGTAGACCATGAGGGCGCGGCCGAAGTCGTGGTCCCAGTCGTCCTGGGTCATCAGGCGGCCCGAAGGAACCAGCCAGGCGATATCACGTTCCTGGACATCCGCGCCGAGCGGGCCGCCGGCGAGGAAGCGCTTGCGGCGGAAGACGGGGTGGTGGTTGCGAATGGACAGCACGCGCTTGGTAAAGCCCAGCATCGCGGCGGATTTTTCTTCCTCCAGCATGGACCAGTCCATCCACGACAGCTCGTTGTCTTGGCAGTAGACGTTATTATTGCCGTCCTGCGTGCGGCCGAATTCATCGCCATGCGAGAGCATAGGAGTGCCCTGGGAAAGCAGGAGAGTCGTCAGGAAGTTGCGCACTTGGCGGCGGCGTAGCTTGCGGATTTCATCATTATCGGTGGGGCCTTCTTCACCGCAGTTCCAGGAGCGGTTGAAAGATTCGCCATCGCGGTTATTTTCGCCATTGGCCTCGTTGTGCTTGTCGTTATAGGACACGAGGTCGCGCAGTGTAAAACCGTCGTGGGCGGTGATGAAATTGATGGAGGCGGTGGGGCGACGGTCATTATCGGCATAAAGATCCGAAGAGCCGGTCAGACGGGAGGCGAATTCACCTAGGGTAGCGGGCTCGCCGCGCCAGAAATCGCGCACGGTATCGCGGTACTTGCCGTTCCATTCGCTCCAAATGGGCGGGAAGTTGCCCACCTGGTAACCATCGTGGCCGATGTCCCAAGGCTCGGCAATGAGCTTAACCTGGCTGACAATGGGGTCTTGCTGGACTAGGTCGAAGAAGGTGGCGAGCTTGTCGACGTCGTCAAGCTCCCGCGCCAACGTTGCCGCCAGGTCGAAGCGGAAACCATCGACGCGCATCTCCGTAACCCAGTAACGCAGCGAATCCATAATGAGCTGCAGCGAGTGCGGGTGGCGGACATTGAGGGAATTGCCGGTGCCGGTGTAATCCATGTAATGGGCCTCATCGCCCTCGACGAGGCGATAGTACGCGCCATTGTCGATGCCGCGGAAAGCAATGGTCGGGCCCATGTGGTTGCCTTCGGCGGTGTGGTTATAAACCACATCGAGGATGACCTCGATGCCGGCCTCGTGGAAGGCGCGGACCATGGCCTTGAACTCGGAGACCACCTCGCCCGGCTTCTTGGCAAAGGCATAGTCATGGTGTGGGGCGAAAAAGCCGAAGGTGTTATAGCCCCAGTAGTTGCGCAGCCCCAAGTTGCGCAGGCGATCGTCCTGCAGAAATTGGTGGACGGGCATGAGCTCGACGGTGGTAACGCCAAGCTCTTTAAAGTAGTTAATGACGGCAGGGTGGGCCATGCCGGCATACGTGCCGCGGAGCTCTTCCGGCACGTCCGGATGGGCCATGGTCATGCCCTTGACATGGGTTTCATAGATGACCTTTTCATTATCGGGAATATGGGGGCGGTGGTCGCTGCGCCAGTCAAAGAAGGGGTTAATCACCACCGACAACATGGTGTGGCCTAGCGAGTCTTCTTCGTTGCGGCCGGTGCCGGGTTCCTCGGCGTGGATGTCATAGGAGTAGAGGGAGGCATCGCCGTCGAATTCGCCGTCGAACGCCCGGGCATAGGGGTCTACAAGGAGCTTGGAAGGGTCGCAGCGCAGACCGTTTTCTGGTTCATAGGGGCCATAGACGCGATAGCCATAGCGCTGGCCAGGGGTGACATTGGGGAGGTAAATATGCCACACATGCGCGGTGACCTCCGACATTTCGATGCGTTCCTCGTTGCCTTCTTTGTCGATGAGGCAGAGCTCGACCTTGTCTGCTACCTCGGAAAACAAAGCAAAGTTGGTGCCGGATCCGTCAAAGGTGGATCCCAGTGGGGTGGGTTTGCCGGGCCAGATTTGGCGGCCGTAGCGCTCGGTGGGTGTGGGGACTGCGTCCATGGCGGGAGTGTTCATGCCCACGAGCATAACCACTTTTTAGGCGCCGGCGCCGTGCGTCAGTCCAGCGTTAATAATACGCACGCCGCGTATAAGATCTGCGCGATAATCTGTGACCGGAGACTCACCGGTGGTTTCTGCAAGCTGGCGTTGGGATTGTTCCATTAAGGTGGCGCCGAGCACGAGGTGAATGGCGGAGAGCGCGGCGGCGCGGTGGGCGCTGGTGGCAGCGAGGGTGCTGCGTGTGGCAGCAGCGGTAAAGGCCGCCAAGAGGCGGTCCCAGGCAGGGGCCTGCGGGAGGGAGAGGCCGGCAATGACTACCTCGGCGCCGTCGCGGCGGGCGAGCAGTAAATCACGAAGATTGAGGCTGATATCCTCGAGCGACTCCCCAGAAACGGGGGAGATAATCTCCTCCGCTAGGGCTGCAATGAGCGCTTGTTTATTGGCAATGTGCCAGTAGAGCGCGCCGGGGGCGACGCCGAGGGAGGAAGCAACGCGGCGCATGGTGACGTCGCCAAGCCCGTAGGCATCAAGCAGGGAAAGAGCGGCGTCGATAATACTCTCGCGGTTTATGTGCACCTTGGCAATTGTACGGACTCGGTCGGGTAGGACGGTAGTTCACAGGTTCTTTTAACGGAGTCTCAATGCCATTTCCACCGTCGGGTTGTTAGTATTGCGAAGACAAATAAGAGGCCGCCCTTGGGGTGGCTTCACATTCGCAAGATTGATTCAGGAGCTTTCCCTTGTCCTTTTTGACCCCTGCAAAGAAGTCCCTCATCGCAGTTGCGCTGGTCACCCCGCTGGCGCTAGCTGCGTGTGGTTCGGATGACAGTGACGACTCCAAGAAGGCGGCCGCCACCACGGCATCCAAGTCTTCTGAGAATAAATCTGCAGATAAGTCCGAGGGCAAGGACAAGGAAAAAGAAAAGGATCAGAATAAGGACGGCGAAAAGAAGGACGCCGCTGCGGGTACAGAGGGCGAGGACGGTGCTGGCGAGGGCCCCGATCAGCTGGCTAACCCGCTGAACAATGGTGAGGATCCTTTCGCAGGAGCGAAGGACATCAAGCCGATTGAGGGCGGCCAGAATGCTAATGATGCCGATAAGCAGGCCATCGAGCAGCTGGTCCGTGGTCAGCATGAGATCGACAATGTGAAGGAATACTTCAACTACATGCCGCAGCATGCCTGCCAGGCGGTGCGCGATGAGCAGTCCCAGGAGTTCAGCCAGTACCAGCAGTACGTCGATAGCCTGCCGAACCAGTCCTTTGCCGAGTACGCCAACACTATGCGCCAGCAGGGCGGCGGCAACGCCGAGGTGGAGAAGTTCGCTAGCCAGTTGGAGTCCATCCCACAATCGACCAAGCTGCAGTCCGTCAACGACGTTGTGGTCAATGGCGACGATGCTTCTGCAACCGTGAGCGTGTCCAACTCTGAGGGTACTGAGACCTCTACGGTCCGCTTCCGCCGCGAGAATGGCAACTGGACCTTCTGTAACTAAGTTGTCTCTGTTAAAGCGCCGGTTACCCCGCACCCTAGGCTTCGGTGCGGGGTTACTCGCGTGTGCGCTCCTCGTTTACGGCGTGGCCGGTGCGCTGTGGGGGATTTTCCGGCCGACGCTCACCGGCCATGAGGTAGATGACGGCGGTTATGCCATCGATGCGATGGGAAGCGTTCAGTTCATCGCCTTTATTACCTTTGCCCTCATTACTGGCCTGCTTGGTTTGTTCTTGGGGTTGGGCGCGTATTTGCGCCGGCAGGGGCGGGGCTTGTCGATGCTCTTGTGGGTCGGCGTGTGTGCCCTGGCTGGGGCGGCGTCGTTTTATGTCTTTGGCGGGGTCACGGCCACGCATCCACCAGAAAACCCAGGGGAAGTCGTAGAGTTTGCGCCGAATTTCTCCCCAGCCATCTCGTGGGCGGTGGCGCCCTTTATGGCGATGTTTGCCTATTGGTCCACGGCGTTTGTGAGTGCCGATGAAGATTGGTGATGTGCGCGTCTAAGGCCATTCGACGGGGGAGGCGCCGGTTACTTCGTGCGCGATGTCATCGATGCCGTGCAGGATGTGCTTGAGCCCGCGGCCGATGGCGCTAAATAGTTGCGGACGGGTAAGTCCCGCGGCGGTAATGGTGGCGGCATCCATCTGCACTTGCAGGCCCTCGGAGGTGTGGTGGCAAAATGCCACGGCGCCGTGGTGGGCGCGATTCCAGTCATTGCAAATGAGGAATAGCCGGGTAAATTCCGCCTCGTCCAGACTGGGGTCCCAATGCCCTTTGATAATGAGGCTGGGCCCGTTGTCCAGTGCAAAGGCGAAAAGGACATCATTGACCCAGGCGTAGATCGCGGTGCCGCCGTCGCTTTGGAAGCGCTGGATCCCAATAAGCGGTAGGAGCCCGGCCAGGCTATCGAGGGTGAAGGGTTCCAAGGGGGCGTCGGCAAGCGGGGCAAGCTCAGGTGAAGCTTCGCGCACGAGGCCAGGATGGGATTGGGCGAGCAGATCCATGAGGACCTCCGCGTTGCGCAGTGCCGGTAGGAGGAACGCTGCAAGCTGTTCGCGGCTGGGGGAGGTATCGGCCGGCAGATAGCTGTGCCCGGACACGCTCACGCAGTCAGGCTGGTTATAATCAACCACGACGACCGGGGAGATGCAATCGTGATTCCACTCGTTGGCCAGGTACGCGAGCTCGGAGATCTCGCTGAGATCGACGCCGCCGCGGGGGCTGGTGTGCAGGTGGAGCACAGGTTCTTCCAGCTGGTCTACAAAGATGAAGGTGGAGCCGCCTGCCGCATGTGGAACGAGTAGCTCGCCAGTAGGCAGGGCCCAGCAGGAGATGTCATTATCGCGGGCAATGGTGCGGGCATGCGAGAGCAGAAGAGAGGGTTCAATTTCGCTCATCGCTGCCACCACCTTAAAGCTGTGTTGACATCGAGTCTATAGCCCAAACCGGCCCCCTCGCTGGCGTTTGACCATTAAGATATTGGTTTAATAACAGAAATCCGATAGGGAGAAGAGGAACCGGGAATGCTTCGCACCATCGATCTGCGTGGCCAAGAAATGCGCCCCGCCCAGTTGCGGCGAGTTTTGCCGCGCGGTGGCACCGACGTCGCCGCCGTGGTGGACAAGGTGGCGCCGCTGGTTCATCGAGTACGCCAAGAAGGCGCTGCGGCCGCCTTGGACTATGGCGAGCAATTCGATGGCGTGCGCCCAGCCCATCTGCGGGTGCCCCAAGCGGAGTTGGAGAAGGCCGCTTCCGAACTAGACCCGCAGGTGCGCCAAGCGATTGAGGTCTCCATCGAGAGGGTCCGCAAGGTTCACGCCGAGCAAAAACCGGCCGCACACACCACCGAGCTAGCACCAGGTGCCACGGTGACCGAGGTCTTTCGCCCCATCGAGCGCGTCGGACTATACGTGCCGGGAGGCAAGGCGGTCTATCCGTCCTCGGTGATTATGAATGCCGTGCCAGCGCAGGCGGCCGGCGCGGAAAGCTTGGTGGTAGCCTCGCCGCCACAAAAAGAATTCAGCGGTCTGCCGCACCCCACGGTGCTGGCCGTGTGCCAGATGCTAGGCGTGGATGAGGTCTGGGCGGTAGGAGGCGGCCAGGCCGTCGCGCTGATGGCCTACGGAGATGATGACTCCGGACTAGCCCCGGTGGACATGATTACCGGCCCCGGAAATATCTTCGTCACCGCGGCCAAGCGGTTGGTGCGCGGCGTGGT
Organism: Corynebacterium sp. MSK122; assembly: GCF_030229435.2. Classification (NCBI taxonomy): domain Bacteria; kingdom Bacillati; phylum Actinomycetota; class Actinomycetes; order Mycobacteriales; family Corynebacteriaceae; genus Corynebacterium; species Corynebacterium sp. MSK122. Next base: position 25,944 of record NZ_JASPHV020000021.1, read on the forward strand.
GGGTACTGATGCTGAGGCCGGGCCGACCGAAATCGCCATTATCGCTGATGACACCGCGAATCCGGTGTATGTGGCCTATGACCTTATCTCCCAGGCCGAGCATGATCCGATGGCCGCGAGTGTGCTCATTACGGCATCGCCAAGCCTAGCTCAGCGTGTGAATGCCGAGGTAGAAGCGCGCTACAGCGCCACCGCAAATGCGCAGCGAGCGGCCGAAGCCCTAGGCGGCGAGCAATCCGGAATTGTGCTGGTCGATTCCCTGGATGCAGCGGTGGCGGTGGCCAATGCCTATGCTGCTGAACACCTGGAGATCCACACCGCAGAGCCCGGCGCGGTGGCCGAACGGATTAAGCACGCCGGTGCGATCTTTGTAGGGAACTTTGCTCCAGTGCCGCTCGGAGATTACGCAGCCGGCTCCAATCACGTATTGCCCACCTCCGGTACGGCGCGCTTTTCTGCCGGCCTTTCTACCCATACCTTTATGCGGCTGGTCAACCTTATTGATTATGACCGAGCTGCGTTGGAAGAGATTGCCCCGCACGTTATCGCTTTTGCGGAGGCCGAGGGGTTGCCTGCCCACGGTGAGGCTATCCGCGCCCGATTCGAGGAGAATTAAATGACGCACTTGAATGATCTTCCCCTGCGCGAGGAGCTGCGCGGCAAGTCTGCCTATGGGGCGCCGCAACTCCACGTGGCCTACCAGCTCAATACCAACGAAAATCCTTATCCTCCCTCGCAGGCACTAGTGGATGACTTGGTGGCGGAGACCCGGCGCCTTGCCACCACACTCAATCGCTATCCGGAGCGCGATGCGGTGGAGCTGCGCCAATCCTTGGCGGACTACGTATCTGAACAAACCGGCGTGCGCGTGGGCTATGCGCAGGTGTGGGCGGCCAATGGCTCGAATGAGATTTTGCAGCAGCTGTTGCAGGCATTCGGTGGTCCAGGCCGCAGCGCGCTCGGTTTCACCCCGTCTTATTCCATGCACCCTATCCTCGCGGATGGGACTCACACGCAGTTTCTGGAGTGCCCGCGCGATGAGAATTTCCGCATCGATATGGACCGAGCGCTCGCAGCTGTCGCGCAGCACCAGCCGGATATCATCTTTGTGACTACGCCGAATAACCCCACCGGTGGGGTGACCAGCGTGGACGATATTGCCGCGCTTGCCGACGCCGCCCCGGGCATCCTCATCGTCGATGAAGCTTATGGCGAATTTTCTTCCTCGGCATCTGCGGTGACGCTGCTGGAGAAATACCCCACGAAGCTGGTGGTCTCGCGCACCATGTCTAAGGCCTTCGATTTTGCCGGTGGCCGCCTCGGTTATTTCGTGGCGGACCCGGCCTTTGTGGAAGCCGTGATGCTGGTGCGGCTGCCGTATCACCTTTCCGTGCTATCCCAAGCGGCGGCGACGGTGGCGCTGCGCCATAGTGCGGATACGCTCGCCACCGTGGAAAAGATTGCCGCCGAGCGCGAGCGGGTGGCCACTCGCTTGCGCGAATTGGGCTATACCGTTTTACCCAGCGAATCCAATTTCCTCTTCTTCGGCCGCTTTGCTGACCAACACCGCGTGTGGCAACAGTTCTTGGATAAGGAAGTGCTCATTCGCGATGTTGGCATCGCAGGCCACCTGCGCATGACCGTGGGGCTGCCAGAAGAAAATTCGGCCTTTTTGGCGGTAGCTGAGGACCTTGCGGATACAGTAGTGGCTGATTTCCCGGTCGCAGGAGAAAGGAGCGAAGCATGAGCAACCGCGTAGGGCGCGCCCAGCGGGCGACGTCGGAATCGCAGATTTCTGTGGTCATTGACCTAGATGGCACGGGACAAAGCGATATTTCCACCGGACTGCCTTTCTTTGACCACATGCTCACGGCCTTTGCTACTCATGGCAGCTTTGATCTCACTGTGCAGGCTGAGGGCGATGTGGAGGTAGATGCCCACCACACTGTGGAAGATACCGCCATCGTGCTCGGCACCGCGCTGCGTAAGGCGGTGGGGGATAAGGCCGGCATTCGCCGCTTTGGCTCCCAGCTTTTGCCTATGGATGAGGCCTTAGTGGAAGCGGTGGTGGATTTTTCTGGGCGCGCCTATTTTGTAACGAACGGCGAACCAGAGCACCTGCAGTGGCAGACCATCGGTGGGCATTACGCCACGGTGATCAACCGCCACTTCTTTGAAACGCTCGCCACCCACGCTGCGGTAACGCTCCACCTCAACGTGCGTTATGGTCGCGATCCGCATCACATTACGGAAGCGGAGTATAAAGCCGTAGCGCGTGCGTTGCGCGGTGCGGTGGAATTCGATCCGCGCCAGACTGGCATTCCTTCGACGAAGGGAGCACTCTAGAACGCATGCATTTTATGATCTTGGTCCTCTTCCTCGTCGCCGGCATGTTGGTGGGCGGTGCGTGGTCTGCCTACCAACAGGGATCGAAGGCAATGACAGTAGTAGCCTCTTTATTGGCCGCAATCACCGTGGTGGCAGCAATCTCGTGGATGGTAGGAGCGTTCGGTAAATGAGCAATACCCAAGAAACTAATATCTGGAAGGTTCCGGGTTATACCGCGACCATGTTGGCCATCGCCGCAGCCTTCGGTGCTTGGTCCATCCTCCTTCCAGTGGTGCCGCTAGCGGTTATTGACTCCGGCGGCTCAGCTACCTTGGCGGGCTCATCCACGGGCATCTTCATGGCCTTCACCGTGCTTACCCAGATCATCTCCCCGTGGCTCCTACGCCGGTGGGGCTACCGCCGCGTGATGGCACTGTCCGCTTTTACCCTGGGCGTACCTGCCTTTGGCCACCTCTTGGGTACCGATGCTTGGGTTGTCCTGCTCTTTTCTGCTCTGCGCGGTGTGGGCTTTGGCGCGCTGACCGTTTCTGAGTCCGCGCTCATTGCGGAACTGGCGCCGGTACGCCTGCTGGGCAAGGCCACCGGCATGATTGGTGTTTTCACTGGCCTGGGCCAAATGGTCTTTTTGCCACTGGGATTGACCATGGCGGAAAAGCTGGGTTATGCCTCGACGTATATCACCGCCGGAGTCATTGGGTTCGTGGGCTTTGGCCTGTGCCTGCGCATTCCCAAGATCAAGGTCACGCTCGCCTCTGATACCGAAGAAGAGCCGAACCTTATCCGCGTTCCTACGTGGAAGCTAGTGCTTGTTCCGGCGCTGGCGCTAACGACGTTTTCTATGAGCTATGGCGCCGTATCATCCTTCCTGCCGCCGGCAGTACAAGAACTCGATGCAGAGCGCGGCGCCAGCTTGGCCGGCATCATGCTATCCATTGTGGGCGGCGCCGCCATGATTTTCCGCTACCTCGCGGGCATGGTGGCAGACCGCGTGGGCACTCCCGGCCGACTCTACATCCCCGGCCAGGTAATGGCTATCGTGGGCGTGCTTGCCATTGCCGTTCCTCTTTATCTCGATGGTTCCGTATGGTGGCTCGTGCTTGGTGCCTTCCTGTTCGGTGGCGCGTTCGGTATTGCCCAAAATGAGGCGCTGCTGTCCATGTTTGATCGCCTGCCGCGCGAGCGGGTCTCGGAGGCTTCTGCCATCTGGAATATCTTCTATGACGGCGGCACCGGTTTGGGCTCGACCCTCTTGGGTGCCTTGGTTGCCGGCTACGGCTATGCGGGGGCTTTTGGGGCCGGCGTGGTCATCCTCCTCGCAGGCGTTGTGATGACGTCGGCAGATTTTGTCCTTGGGCGCACCCGCGTGAGCGAAACCAACGATATCCGGACGCGTCTGCGTCGCATGCGTAAGGTATAGCCCATGGCAAAGACGGTCGCATTATTGGATTATGGCGCGGGCAATGTGCGCTCAGCCCAGCGTGCGCTGGAGCGGGTGGGCGCGGACGTCACCGTTACCGCGGACCCCAAGGAAGCGGTGGAAGCGGACGGTCTGCTTGTCCCTGGGGTGGGTGCCTTTGCTGCCTGCATGCGCGGGCTACGGGCGGTGCAGGGCCCTCGGGTCATCGGCCAGCGCTTGGCAGGAGAGCGGCCGGTGTTGGGCATTTGCGTAGGCATGCAGGTGCTTTTCGACGCCGGAGTGGAACACAACATCAACTCCATCGGTTGCGGCGAGTGGCCCGGCACCGTGGAAAAGTTGCAGTCTGCGGTGCTGCCGCACATGGGGTGGAATACCGTGGAAGTACCCGTCGGCAGCGATATGTTTGCCGGACTACCGGAAGACGAACGTTTCTACTTCGTACATTCCTACGGCGTTCGCCGTTGGGAATTGGAAACGGAAATTACCCGCCCGCCGCAGGTGAGCTGGGCGGAGCACGCGGGCGATAGGTTCGTCGCGGCGGTAGAAAACGGTGCCCTGTGGGCGACTCAATTCCACCCTGAGAAATCCGGGGACGCCGGTGCTCAGCTTTTGGAAAACTGGATGCGCACGCTCTAGGTAGGATGAAGAATATGACTTTTACGCTTTTGCCAGCAGTCGATGTATCTCAAGGCCAAGCCGTGCGCTTGGATAAAGGCGAAGCAGGCACCGAGACCTCGTATGGTTCCCCGCGCGATGCCGCACAAAAGTGGCAGTCCCAGGGTGCGCACTGGTTGCATTTTGTGGATTTGGATGCGGCTTTCGGCCGGGGCTCCAACCACGAGGAAATGGCGATGATTACTCGCGATCTAGGGGTAAATGTGGAGCTTAGCGGCGGCATTCGGGACGATGCCGCGGTGGAGCGAGCGCTGGCTACCGGTGCGCAGCGCATTAGCATCGGCACGGCTGCTCTAGAGCGGCCGGAATGGATCGCGGATATCCTAGCGCGCTACGGAGATAAGGTCGCTGTGGACCTTGCCGTGCGCGAAGATGGCGGCGAATGGCGTACCGCTGGCAATGGCTGGGTCTCCGATGGCGGCGATCTGTGGGAGGTACTCGAGCGCCTCGATGCCGCCGGATGCCAGCGCTTTGTGGTGACAGACGTATCTAAAGATGGCACGCTCACCGGACCTAATATTGAGCTCCTGCGCGAGGTAGCGATGGCGACGGAGGCAAAAATCACCGCCTCCGGTGGCATTTCTAGCGTGGAAGACCTGCGCGAGCTCGCGCTTTATGTAAATGAGGGTATCGATTCCGCCATTATTGGCAAGGCCCTGTACGAGGGGAATTTCACCCTCGACGAAGCGCTCGCTGCGGTGGCCGAGGTAGAGCCGCTGCCGGCAGAAGAAACCATTGACCCTTTCGACCCTGAGGACAACTAAGTCATGATGGAACCCCGCGAGTTGGTGGCCTTCGCGGAGGCGGCCGTAGACCAAGTAGAACCCATTTTTCGCTCCGGCCTCGGAGCTGCGCCCGCCCGATTTAAGGGGCAGGGAGATTTTGCCACCGAGGTAGATCTCGTCATCGAGCAACAGTTGCGCGATATCTTGACCCAGATGACCGGCATCCCGGTCTATGGAGAAGAATCAGGCGGCAGCGTGCTCGATACCGTGTGGGTGGTAGATCCGATCGATGGCACCGCAAACTACTCTGCCGGAAACCCCATGGCCGGCATCTTGGTGGCACTCATTCATGAGGGTGCGCCTGTTGCCGCGGTATCTGACTTCCCGCTCCTGGGGCGCCGTTTGGTCACCTGCGATGGCGCCCCACTGCGCTCGGTAGGTGGGCCAACCACTGGCTTCGGCGGAGGGGACGATGCGATGGGTTTTGATGAGGCGCGCGGTCACGTGGGGTGCTCTTCGCACCTGCCCACCGAAATTTTCCACGAGCTGCGCGAGACCGGACTGCGCCCGCGAATGACCGGTTCTGTGGGACTTGATAATGCCTTCGTCGCGCAGGGCGTGTTTGATGGCGCGATTAACTTCTCTCCGCACCCATGGGATAACGCCGCGGGAGCACTGCAGATTCAGGCCGCTGGAGGCGTTGTTACCGATCCGGAAGGCAATCCGTGGACTGCGCAGTCGCGCGGCATGGTGGCAGGCACCCCGCAGGTTCATGCCACCATCCTTGATATCTTGTCTCGTCATACCGGTTCATTTCACCGTTAAGACTAAATACCCGAAAAGGAGGCGGCCGCCATGGCTGTAGCCGTACGCGTGATCCCCTGCCTAGACGTGGACCAAGGCCGTGTGGTCAAGGGGATCAACTTTGACAACCTGCGTGATGCCGGCGATCCAGTGGAGCTGGCCGCGCGTTATGACGCCCTAGGAGCCGATGAACTTACCTTCTTGGATGTCTCTGCTTCTAAACAGGGCCGCTCCACCATGCTCGAGGTCGTGCGCCGCACTGCGGACCAGGTATTCATCCCATTGACGGTGGGTGGCGGAGTTCGCAGCGTTGATGACGTCCGAGAATTATTGCGCGCCGGGGCAGATAAGGTCTCTGTAAATACCGCGGCCATTAAGAATCCGGAACTGCTGCGCGAAATGGCTGAGATTTTCGGGGCCCAATGCATCGTGCTGTCCGTTGATGCCCGCCGGTGCCACGAAGAGTATGCGCCATCCGGCTTTGAGGTCACCACACACGGCGGTACGGAATCGGCCGGGATCGACGCCATTGAATGGGCACGCCGCGGCGAAGAACTCGGCGTAGGGGAGATCCTCCTTAACTCGATGGATGGCGACGGCACAAAGGAAGGGTTTGACCTTGAATTGTTGCGCGCCGTGCGCGCAGCGGTGACCATTCCCGTTATCGCCTCTGGCGGCGCAGGAAACGCCGCAGACTTCCCACCGGCAGTTGCAGCCGGCGCCGATGCCGTCTTGGCAGCAAGCATTTTTCACTTCGGTGAGGTAGAAATCAGCGATGTGAAAGAGGCTCTAGACGCTGCGGGCTACGAGGTGCGCCGATGAGTAGCCCGGGCGACTTTGAACTTAACGGGGACATCGCCAAGCAGCTCAAGCGCAATGACCAAGGCTTGGTGCCGGCCATTGCCCAGGCTGAGTCTGGTGAGGTGCTGATGCTGGCCTGGATGGATGACCACGCTTTGGCCCATACCCTCGCTACCCGCAAGGCAACGTATTTTTCGCGCTCGCGCAATGAATATTGGGTCAAAGGAGAAACTTCTGGAAATACCCAAGAGGTGCTGGGCGTTCGCCTTGACTGCGATGGAGATACTATTCTGCTGACCGTGCGGCAGCGCGGCGGCGCCTGCCATACCGGTGACCGCACGTGCTTTGACGCCACCGATCTCCTAGGAGGGCAATCGTGAAGGCTAGACGCCTTGGACCACTACTTATCGCTGTAGGAGCCATCGTATTGTGGCTGTCCTCCCGTGCTACGTGGGTGGTAGCCTCCAGCGAGGACGACAAGGCCGGCTCCGCGGCCAATGACATCATCGGCTCGGCCTGGTCGCTGGAAATCATGGCCTTGACCCTAGTTCTGGTAGCCGGTGCCGTCGCGGGGATGGCGCTGCGGCGCGTCGGTAGGCGAGTGGTGGGCATTGTGTGCGCCCTCGCTGCGGCGGCTAGTGCATGGACACCGGTGAGCCTGCTGACTGCGGGCGCGGACGCCGAGCGTGCGCAGAAGATCTTGCAGGGAGCCTCGGCCAATGAAAACGCTGTTGACTCTGCCCAGATTTCTGACTGGGCCACGGTCGTTTCCACCGAGATGCATTCCCTGGGACCAATTCTGGCCCTAATAGGTGCGGCAGCGGCCCTATTCGGTGCGGTCATGCTTGCGCGCAATCCAGGCGTGGATAAGGCGAAGGCGTCTAGCAAATACGAAACCCCGGCGGCACGGCAGGCAAAGTTGGAGGAGGATTTGGAAACCTCTTCCGACTCTGGCCGCGTGATGTGGGACGCCCTTGATAGTGATATCGATCCCACTGATATGGACAAAAACTAGCCCCGTTTCCTGTGTAATTTCCGGAACGGCACGCGAGCGGGTTAACCTAAGTGTGATTTTAATCGCCCGTGGAGGGAGGTGCTGATGCCTACGCCCATTGCCGTTGACCACCTTGTTGCAGGAGTCTTGGAGGACGTCGCTGCGCGGGAAGCCCGCGTGTCTTTTAAAGAGGTGAAGGCGCGCTCGCGTGACATGGAGCCTCCCCGGGATGCCCGCGCGGCGTTGCTACGCACAGGCTGCTCGGTCATCACAGAGCTCAAGCGCGCCGTACCCTACGGCGGCGAAATCGCTCATGTTGGCTCTGCGGAACAGATGGCGGAATGGGCTCGCACTTTTGAACACTGCGGCGTACATCTCATGGCATGCCAGACTGATTTCCGCCGCTTCCACGGTTCTTTAGAAGATATGGCAGCTGCCCGTGCTGCGATTGATATTCCCATGATGTCGCGCGATCTCATCGTGGACCCTTACCAAATTCATGAAGCCCGGTGCTTTGGGGCCGATGCTATTCCGTTGCAGGTTGAACTCTTAGAGCAAGCTCGCCTGGAGGCACTTTTGGACCGGGTGGAATCGCTCGGTATGACCGCCATCGTAGAGGTACGCAACTGCGCCGAGGTCGACCGCGCAATCAAGGCAGGAAGTAGCGTCATTGCCATCAATGCGTGGTCGTTGGCTTCGGATGCCATTAACCGCGAGGCGTTTAACGATATCGCTCCAGGCCTGCCAGAATCGATTCTGCGCATCGCAGTAGGCGGGGTAAATAACGCGCGCAACCTGTTTCACTATGCTTCACGCGGCGCCGATGCAGTTTTGGTGGGTGAATCAGTCATGGCTGCCCAGGATCCTACGGCGCTGGCGCGCTCTTTGGTGGCTGCCGGGCAGCATCCAGCGTGTCCCGCGCGCAAGATAGAATAAGACCCCAACTAGCTGGTGGGGTGGGGGATAAGGCACACTGGCTACGTGCACTCAGAAATTCTTGCAAATATTCCGTCTCCGCCGCAGGGCGTGTGGCAGTTGGGGCCCATTCCCATTCGTGCCTATGCGCTGTGCATCATCGTAGGTATTATCGTCGCCTTGCGAATGACCTTACGCCGCTACACCGCACGCGGCGGTAACCCAGACACAGTATGGGATGCCGCCATCGTGGTCATCCCAGCCGGTATCATTGGCGGGCGGCTCTACCACGTCATCACCGATAACCAGAAGTACTTCTGCGATAGCTGCAATCCCGCGGACGCGCTGAAGATCACCAATGGCGGACTGGGCATTTGGGGCGCCGTAGCCTTGGGCGCACTAGCTTTGTGGGTGCTTTTCAAAGTGAAAAAGGTGCCGCTCGGCCCCTTTGCTGACGCGGTGGCGCCAGGCCTCGTCCTCGCGCAGGCGATTGGACGCCTAGGTAACTGGTTTAACCAAGAGCTCTATGGGCGCCCGACCGACGTTCCGTGGGCTTTAGATATCTATTACCGCGTCAATGAAAATGGCGGCTATGCTCCCGTTTCCGGACACTCCACGGGGGAGATCATGACCTCGGTGCACCCGACTTTCTTGTACGAGCTCGTGTGGAATGTTCTAGTCTGCCTTTTCCTCTTGTGGGCTCACAAGGCCTGGAAGTTGGGGCACGGGCGCGTCTTTGCCCTCTATGTCATGGGCTATACATTGGGCCGCTTCTTTATTGAAGGGATGCGTTCCGATGAGGCGACCCATATCTTTGGGGTCCGCGTGAATCTCATCGTCTCCCTAGTGATTTTTATCATCGCCGCGGTTGTCTTCTTCATGCTTGATAGGCACCGCCAGGGCCCAGAGTCCCCCGAAGAGGTGGATCCTAAGTATTGGGCAGCGCACCGCGCACATGATGAGCACCGCGATGAACACGCGGTATCTGACGGGCAGCAACCGGGTTCTTCATCGACGTAAACACTGCCCAACTGTGTCCGGTTGGTTTTGATATTGTGGGAAATCGGGCATTTTGGGGTGCCCGTTCAAAAAGTGGTACCGAAAAATTGTGGCCTCAATCCTTTCGAAGGAGTAGGTTGGGGAGTGTTCAGTTTCCCCGACGGAATAGGCCAATAATGCTGGATAGAAGAACGAAGATTGTTTGTACTCTCGGCCCTGCCGTTGCTAGCGAGGATGGTATCTTGCGCCTCGTACAGGACGGCATGGACGTTGCCCGCCTGAATATGTCTCACGGCGAGCATGCAGACCACGAGGCGAATTACAACTGGGTGCGCCAAGCCACCGATAAGACCGGACGCGCCGTCGGTATCTTGGCGGACCTCCAGGGCCCTAAGATTCGCCTTGGCCGCTTTATTAATGACGAGGAGCAGTGGGATAACGGCCAGATCGTCCGCATTACCGTGGACGATATCGAAGGCACCCATGACCGCGTCTCTACCACTTACAAGGGCCTGGCCAAGGACGCCAAGCCAGGTGACCGCCTGCTGATCGACGACGGCAAGGTTGCCGTTGTTTGTAAGGAAGTCGACGGCAACGACGTTGTTTGTGAGGTCACCGAAGGTGGCCCGGTTTCCAATAACAAGGGCGTTTCCCTCCCTGGTATGGATATCTCCGTGCCGGCTTTGTCGGAAAAGGATATTGCTGACCTGCGCTTCGCTTTGAAGCTCGGCGTTGACCTCGTGGCACTGTCCTTTGTCCGCTCCCCAGCAGATGTGGATAAGGTCCATGAGATTATGGACGAAGAGGGTCGCCGCGTTCCGGTCATTGCCAAGCTGGAAAAGCCTGAGGCGGTAGACGCACTCGAGTCTATCGTGCTGGCATTCGATGCCATCATGATTGCCCGTGGTGACCTCGGTGTTGAGGTGCCGCTGGAGCGCGTGCCGCTGTTCCAGAAGCGCGCTATCCAGATTGCTCGCGAGAACGCTAAGCCGGTCATCGTGGCTACCCAGATGCTGGATTCCATGATTTCTAACCTGCGCCCGACCCGTGCAGAGGCTTCCGACGTGGCTAACGCCGTTCTCGATGGCGCTGATGCCGTTATGCTCTCTGGTGAGACTTCCGTGGGTATTGACCCGCAGAACGTCGTGCGCACCATGTCCAAGATCGTGGCTAATGCTGAAGATGGTGGCAAGGTTCCACCGCTGACTCACGTTCCGCGCACCAAGCGTGGTGTGGTGTCCTATTCCGCCCGCGATATTGCCGAGCGCCTCAATGCAAAGGCTATCGTAGCCTTTACTACCTCCGGCGATACCGCTAAGCGAGTGGCTCGCCTGCACTCCCAGCTTCCGCTGTTGGCGTTTACGCCGGACCCAGCGGTTCGTTCCCAGCTGGCTCTGACGTGGGGTGCTGAGACCTTCTTGAGCCCGCACGTTAAGTCCACCGATGACATGATGGAAGCCATCGATGATGCATTGCTGGAGATGGACAAGTACGAGGAAGGTGACATGATTGTCGTCATTGCTGGTACTCCTCCAGGAATTGCTGGCAACACCAACATGATTCAGTGTCACTTGTTGGGTGAAACCAAGAGGTAGATTTTTGGCACGAGCGCCGCGACCCACCCTTTAACACGTTCCACGGGTCGCGGCGCTTTTCTATATACATTTATACAAATGTAGATTTATATTTACCTCGTGTACACTCAGCGGTTGCTTTCCTGACATGCGGCTGCAGTACTTTTTGGTTGTTCATGTTTCAGCTTCTCTACACATTCAAAGGACAACTGCACAATGACCTAAATCAGGCCGACTTGGCCTCAGTGGCTGCGCTTACCGTCATTCATTTTCATTTAATTGTCAATAAGCGTCGACGGGGATAGACTGAGTGCATGGCACACGAGCACCACGACCACGATCACTCCAGCACGCCGCTGCGCGCACTCTTGATTGCGCTAGGCATTACCGGCACCGTCTTCTTCGCGGAGCTGATCGGCGGCTGGTTGGCGGGTTCGATGGCGCTGATGGCGGATGCGATGCACATGCTTTCCGACGCTGCGGGGTTGATCATCGCGGTTTTAGCGGTGTTGGTTGGGCGCCGACAAGCATCGGCTCAGGCCACGTACGGCTACCGACGAGTGGAGGTGCTTGCTGCACTGGCGAACGCAGTGATGGTGCTGGCGATCTCGGTGTGGATTGTCGTCGAGGCGGTGCGCCGCCTGCAGAGCCCGGCCGAAGTGCAGGGAAAAACGATGCTGATCATCGCGGTGATCGGCCTGGTGGCGAATGCGCTATCGGCGTGGGTTCTGCACCGGCACCGCAAATCATCGATCAACGTGGAGGGCGCGTTCTTGCACGTGTTAGTGGATATGCTCGGCTCGGTCGCAGTAATCGTGGCCGGCATCGTGGTACTGACCACGGGGTTTGTGGCGGCGGACGTGATCGCCTCCCTAGCGATCGCGGCGATGGTGCTGCCGCGCGCCGGGCAGCTCATGCGGCTTTCGGCGAGCGTGCTGCTCGAGCAAGTCCCGGCGGACTTCGACGCCAGTGCGATCGAGCCCGCGCTGCGGCAGGTCGAGGGCGTTGCTGACATCCACGACCTGCACCTGTGGAGCCTGGACGGCGTGAACGTGCTCACGACCGTGCATATCGTGCGCGACGGCACCGTCGGCATCGGCCCGCTGTTGGATGCCGCCCAGCAGGCCCTGCGCGAACACGGTATCGAGCACTCCACCATCCAGATTGAGCACCCAGAGCACGAATCCCACGAGACGGTGTGCTGATTCCCTTCTAACCTGATTTAGGCCAATTTTGTGCGGAAGTTCGCGGCCGGTGATTACTTGGATGGTGGCAGTGAGGTCGGGCGGGAATGGTACCGCGGCGTGAATGGTTTCGCCGCCAACGACGAGTTGAAAGCTGCGGTATTTCTTGAGTGTTCTCACGAGGCGTTTGATGAAGTGACCACTGCGGGTCTCCATCAGGTGGGTCACGGCTAGTGCTGCCATCACAATATTGAGATGTGCTGTGATCGAGTTTTGTTTCCTCGCATAGATTGGGCGTGCTTTCAGGTCTGATTTCGACATCCGATACGACATTTTCAATGTGGAATAGCCTGCGGTAATGCCCGATAACCTCCTGGGCGGGAAGAGCGGTCAGGTCGGTTTCATAGCCTTTAATTCCGGCTAGGACTCGGTGTTTGGCAGCAAGAGCGTAGTTGACCTTCTTGTTCGGGGTGGAAAGATCGAAATAGCGGTTGCGCTTAATGGCGATTTCGCCGTCAACAGCGCGTTTGGCTTTTGCGACTTGCTCTTTGATTCCGCGCAGGCCGCGTCTGGCCCGATCATAGGAGTACTGGAAGTGGGTCACCGTATTCGGGGTTGTGTGTTTGCGCGCATCGCTTGCCGAGGCTTGTGTCCAGATCTGGCCGTGGGCGTAGGCTTCACCAGGGATTTCCCGCCGCCAGGTTTCAATCACCTCAGGCACGGTGGGGTTTCACCGACAAAATGTAGTGCAGACCTGCATCTATCAATGCTTGCTTGTTCGGAGGGTGATGCTCCTATGTTGTGTCAAGCTGATTTGAGAAGTTCTTCATAAGCCAACCTCAACTCCGGCAAAGGGCGCTTGCCGGTTTCGATATCACTGATTCTCGCCGGGGCACACCCGAGTTTT
>NZ_JASPHV020000022.1:0-38261 GCF_030229435.2 Corynebacterium sp. MSK122
GCTGAAAAACTCGGGTGTGCCCCGGCGAGAATCAGTGATATCGAAACCGGCAAGCGCCCTTTGCCGGAGTTGAGGTTGGCTTATGAAGAACTTCTCAAATCAGCTTGACACAACATAGGAGCATCACCCTCCAATTACCTGCATAAGCCTGTTATACAGCGCCACATCCGGGCCAGCCGGGACAAAAGGCACACGCCCGGTGGAAAGCTTAATGACACCTTTGTCTATATCAGCAGCATTACGCGGATGAATGCCACAGGCTAAAGCGGCATCTTTGCGCCCTAAAGCATTCGCACGCAGTTGCAGATAACTACACCGGCCAGTTGTGGCCGCAGCTTTTCGGCCATGCGGATTGCGCTTCCACAAACCAAGCTCAATACCGATCCGGTACACCGGAGAAGAGCCTATAGAAAGCTGGCGCGCAATATCCATCGGTGCCACACCTTCCAGCCACAGGCGAGCTATTTCCTCACTGTCATCAGAGCTAGTAGTCCTGCGGCGCTTGCGCGGCAAGTCCAACTCGCCAGCAAGCCGATAAGCCACCGACCGCGCTAAACCAACCACCCCAGCAGCCGCCCGTATTGAACTACCAGCCCGAACCAACGACGCAAACCGCGCCACAACAGCAGAATCCGGAACCCATTTCGACTCCACACAATCACCTAACCCATGTCAGGTGTTTCCACGACCACTAGAAATCAAGCGGCACTAAAACCAAAAAATTCCCCCGGCCTCCTTTCGGAGTGCCGGGGGAATGCCTCAAGCGCTATTTACTTGAACGGGAAGCCGAGCTCGCGCAGGAGCTTGCGGCCCTCGTCGTCGTTAGTAGCGGTGGTAACGACGGTGATGTCCATACCACGAGGGCGGTCGATCTTGTCGATGTCGATCTCGTAGAACATGGACTGCTCGGACAGGCCGAAGGTGTAGTTGCCGTGGCCGTCGAACTGCTGATCAGACAGACCGCGGAAGTCACGAATACGTGGCAGCGCGATGGTCAGCAGGCGGTCTAGGAACTCCCACATGCGGTCGCCGCGCAGGGTAACGCGTGCGCCAATGGGCATGCCCTCACGAAGCTTGAAGTTCGCGATGGACTTCTTAGCGCGACGCAGCTGCGGCTTCTGACCGGTAATAGCGGTCAGATCCTCGAGTGCGCCGTTGATGACCTTGGAGTCACGTGCGGCTTCGCCAACACCCATGTTGACGACAACCTTGGTGACACCAGGGATCTGCATGACGTTGTCGTAGTTGAACTCGTCATTCAGGGTCTTGCGGATTTCCTCGCGGTAGCGAGTCTTCAGACGCGGAGTGTAGTTCTCGCTCATTTTTAGATGTCCTTCCCGTTGCTACGCGCGATACGGACCTTCTTGCCGTTCTCGTCGAAACGGTAGCCCACGCGGGTCGGGTTGCCTTCGGAGTCAACGATCGCAACGTTGGACACGTGGATCGGTGCTTCCTGGGTAACGATTCCGCCGGACTCGGCGCCACGCTCGGCAGCAGAGTTTGCGACGTGCTTCTTGATGCGGTTAACGCCCTCTACGAGGACCTTGTCACGCTTTGGGTATGCCTCGATGACCTTGCCCTTCGCGCCCTTATCTGGGCCCGAAATGACGATCACCATATCTCCCTTATGGATCTTCATAAGACTAGATCACCTCCGGTGCGAGAGAAACGATCTTCATGAAACGCTTGTCACGAAGTTCGCGAGCAACCGGTCCGAAGATACGGGTACCACGAGGCTCGCTATCGCCCTTGAGAACAACTGCAGCATTCTCGTCGAAGCGAATGTAGGAGCCGTCCGGACGACGGGTCTCCTTCTTGGCGCGGACGATAACGGCCTTTACTACGTCGCCTTCCTTGACGTTGCCGCCTGGAACGGCGTCCTTGACAGTCGCGACGATGACGTCGCCGATGCCAGCGGAGCGTCGGACAGAGCCGCCGAGAACGCGGATGCACAGCAGTTCACGTGCACCAGAGTTGTCGGCGACGCGCAGACGCGATTCTTGCTGAATCACTATGGGTCTCCTGACCTGGATTGATGTGCGGTAAGATTTCCGTCCTTGCCGCACGCGGTCTACAAACTTGCGATGCTCAAGCCTTGACAACGGACTGTGCCGAAGGGTCTCGGACCGGCGGTTCGGAAACGCACCGCTACGGGCCGACCAGCTTTTGCAACCTATACATTCAACCACACGTCAGCGCCCATACCAAAACACCGCTCGACGCTTGTCGACGACCCCTACCGCCACATTTATTTTCGCCGCTACACCCGCCTACCCCTTGGCCCCTTATTTCGAACGCGCCGACACACGTTATCCAAAATTATCGGCACAATCTGCACATATAAACCACATTTTAACTCCCTTCCGTGCAAAACTAGTCGCATAGCCATTCTAATAGTCCAATTCTTCACAGCTGTAACGCATAAAAATCACAGTCAACTTCTGAGTTCCATGTGACAATTGCGAATTATGTGACTACTGCTATTTGCGTCGCGAAAGACATTTCTTTGCGCTTTCCCTAATTTCCCGAAGGAGAAACACATGAAGCGTTTGCCACAGACCGTAACCGCTGCTGTACTGACTGGCGCACTCGCCTTTGGCGGCGCAGCTGTTGCTTAGGCCCAAATTCCGGATCCGGTAGAGGACAAGCCCCTGACCGAGATGCCTACCCCGTCTGCGGATGAAGATACCGCCACCGAAGACACCCCAGCTGAAGAGGGCACCAGCGATATTGAACGCCATGATGTTGCTGCCGATCCGATTACCGTCGATGGTGTCGAGTCCTTCAAGCAGGAAGACGGTTCTTGACTGTCCAAGCCGGTCGCAGGCAATCCTGTTCGCTTGACTCCTGAGCAGGCAGAAGAGTTCGTGAAGGAGCAGCAGGACACCTCCGCAATTCCTGCTCCTGCCACCAAGAAGGCCGCAGAGGGCAATGAATGGTACCAGAGCCTGAAGGATCCCAATGTTTACGTCAAAGACTCGGCTCTGGTGAATGAAGAGATCACCGACGAGATGCGCGATGCTTATGCAAAGACATTCCCGTCTGAAAATGCGAAGCCTGAATTCGACAAGAAGAAGCTGGCTTGGTTGGCACTGCCAGCTGCGTTGATCATCGGTGGCATCACCTGGTACCTGTCCCAGGACGGCAAGACCTACGTCAAGGACGAGGCGCGCAAGAACCAGCAGCCGACCGCTGAGGAGAAGGCTGCTTCCGAGCAGATGCTGAACGCTAACAAGGACGAAGTTATCGCCCAGGGCGGTCAGCTCGCTGAGGGCGACGCTGCTCAGGCTGACGCCCCTTCCGCTCCATCTGCCCCAGCTGCTGGCGAGTCCGCAGACTCCGCACGTGGTATGTCCGCTGAGACGGGCTCCAACTCCGTTGCGCAGGCTCTGGCTGCACTGGCTGTAGCTGCGATGGTTGCTGCTGGCGCATTCGCCGCACGCCGCAAGTTCTTCGCTTAAGCAAGAGCCTTCCTACCAAGTAGGAAACTGAATTGAGACTGGCTGCGCCGGTCGGGCTTCGGCCCGGCCGGCGCAGCTTTTTGTATGCCTGACTAAAACTGCGGTTACGCATAGTCAAGAGCCCATCCGAGTTAAGGCCGATCTGATCAGGCTTAATTGAGGTAGAAAGAGCCGATCTGAGGAGTAGTTTTCCTCAGATCGGCCTGATCACTATGGACCTAATGTAATGGGCTCGAGAGCCCACCGTTGGCTTGTAAAGGATGAGGCGCATTAAGACGCGGATTCGGAAGCCGGCGAGGCTGTCTGTACCGGTACTACGGCGGGCTTGGGGTCCACGGTGAAGATATCGGTGCCGGAGCCAATGAGCTCGGCGGGGCGGAAGGCCTCGGTAGGAATAACGGGGCCGGTCTTCTTGGAGTTGGAGACCACCACCGGGGTGGTTACCGGAAGGCCGGCGGCCTTGATGGCGTCGATATCGAATTCGGCAAGAACATCGCCCCGCTTGACCTCATCGCCCTTGTTTACGTGGGAGGTGAAGTGCTCGCCTTTGAGGTTTACCGTATCGAAACCGATATGCATGAGGATATCGATATTGCCCACTGCCGGGTCCTTGGTGCGGATGGCGTAGGCGTGGTGGGAGGGGAAGGTGACGGTGACTTTGCCGTCGGCAGGCGCAACCAGTTTCCCCACGGTCGGCTCAATCGCCACGCCTTGGCCCAGCTTGCCGCCGGCAAACATGGGGTCGCTGACCTGAGAAAGAGGAACGGCGGTGCCCTCCAGCGGGGAGAAGATGGTGCAGGCATCGTCGGCAGCTACCGCAGCCGGGGTGGCTGCGGTAACCTGCGCCTCGGCTGCGGGAGGGTTGACCTCATCCGGGTCGATGGAGCCATTTTTGCGGATGAGCACGCGACCGTAGAGGTACGCGCCCACAAAGGCAACCACGAAGGAGATGACGCCGCACAACAGGAAGGTCGGGACGAAGCGTGGGACGGAGACGAAGCCGATGAAGCCGGCGGCACCGAGGGCATCGGCAAGCACGCCAAAGATGGTGATGAAGGCCGAAGAAACAGCGGAAGCGGCCATGCCGATATAGAACGGCCAGCGCAGGCGTAGGTTTACGCCGAAGATTGCGGGCTCAGTAATGCCAAAGAGAGCGGAGACACCCGAAGCGCCGGCCAAACCCTTGAGCTTTTCGGAGCGGGCCAGGAAGTACACGGCGAGCGCGACGCCGCCCTGTGCAATATTGGCCATGGAGGCAATCGGGAAGATGAAGGAGCCGCCCTCGTTCCACAGCATCGTCTCAATCGGCGGGAAGGATTGGTGCAGGCCGGTAATCACGATCGGCGAGTAAACAAGGCCGAAGAGGAAACCTGCGACAGGACCGGCAAAGTCATAGAGGTTGGCCAAGCCCATGCCGAGCCATTCACCGGCCGTGCGCAGGATGGGGCCTAGGCCCATAAAGGTAAGGAAGCCGGTAATGAGCAGCGTGAGCAGCGGGGTGAGCATGAAATCAACCGTGCCCTTTAGGTGCTTGTGCAGGATTTTCTCTAAGGTGGCGAGGATCCACGAAATCACCAAAATGGGCAGGATGGAGCCCTGGTAGCCAGCCTGCGCGACGTCGAATCCGAAGATATTCCAGTAGGACATTTCGCCGTTGTCGATGGCCTCGGCAACGTTGTAGCCGCTGACCAAATCGGGCATGACCATCGCCATGGCCATGCCGGCGCCGAGGAACTCATTGCCGCCAAAGCGCTTCGTCGCGGTAAAGCCGACGAGGATGGGCAGGAAGGCAAAGGGCGCAGAAGCAAGCAGATTAACCAGACCGGCGAAGCCTTCCCAGGCGGGAAACATCTCGATGACGGATTGGTCGCCGAATAGACCCTCGGCCGTCAAGACGTTGTTGAGTGCCATGAGCAGGCCGCCACCAAGCAAGATGGGGATGAGTGGCACGAAGATATCCGCCAGCACCTTGACCGCACGGCTAAACCAATTGCCGGATTCGGCAGCGATGTCTTTCAGACGGTCAGTGGATACGGCCACGTCCTTGGAAATGAGGCTGGTCATTTCCCGGAATACGATATTGACGTCGCCGGGGCCGACGATGACCTGGAACATGCCGCCGGCCTCAAAGGTTCCCTTGAGGTCGGGGTCATTATCCAGCGCGGCGGTATCCACCTTGTCCGAGTCTTGCAGCACCATGCGCAGGCGCGTGGCGCAGTGCGCGAGTGCGATTATGTTGTCTTCGCCGCCGAGCGCCTTGAGCGTACGGGCGGCTACTTCCTTGTGGTCCATAGAAGAGCCCTTCAGTGTAACGGATCACATCCAAATACCGGACGTGACTGCTTATTTCCATTACAGCGGGGATTCGGACCTAAGTCCACACATTCGGGCGGAGTGTTGGCAACTTCACCGGTTCCGGGTACACCTAGCCACGCGGCTCCCATCCCTGCCAGGGGGACTCGCCGAAAACTGCGAAAGCGGCGGCGATGCGACCGCCTCCGGCGTAGACCTCAACGGCGCAGCCATCGGCAATCAGGCGCATTTCACCATCCGGGCAGTCGATGGGATCGCCGCCGTTAAAGGCTATGGTCCCGTCGCGTTGGGTGACCCGGAAGGCTTCGTCCCCGGCGGCGTCGATAAGAGCAAAGGAGCCTTCACCCGTGATGTCGATGGTGGAGCCAAAGCCCTCGCGCCCGTGGGTCTCCGGCAACGCGGACCACAGCGGATCCTGGTGCAGGTAGTTATCTTCCAACCAGATGCGGCGCGGCAGGGTCAAAGTGTGGACCCAACCTTGCGTCGGGGTGTCATCTTGTGCGGGCATGCCCATCCAGCCCAGCAAGATGCCATCCTCGGTGGCCTGCGGCGCATAGAACTGGGTGCCATGGTCCAAGAGGGTAAAGCCGCGCTCGATATGGAAGTCTAAGCCATCCAGCGTGCCCACGATATATCCGCAGCGATCCGTTTTTGCCTGGGGGCAGAAGATGAGCACCTGCTTGTCCCCCAGTGTGAGGAGGTTGGGGCACTCCCACATGTAGCCCCCAGGCAGTTGCGAAGGATCGTCGAAGGAAATCTCGCCCTGGAATTCCCATTGGGCCAGGTCCTGCGATCGGTACAGAACAATGGTGCCGCGTTCGTCTTCGGTTTGGGCACCGATGACCATCCGCCAGCCATCGCCATCGCGGGTGATCTGTGGATCCCGGAAGTGCCCGGTATAGCCCTCCGGGGAGTCCGGAATCAGAGGATTATTCTCGTCGCGGAGGTAGATGCCACCCTCCGGGCCCGAAGGATCGATGGCCCGCACGCGATTCTGGGACGGAGTGCGACGGTCGCCCTCTTTCAAATTGCCCGTATAAAACAGCCAGACGTCGGTGCCATCGACCACCGCCCCGCCCGAGTAGCAGCCATTCTTGTCATAGGGCAGGTCCGGGTACAAGGCATCGGGGTGGTGCTGCCACGGCGTGGGAGCCGATACGCTCGCCGTCGCATGCCCCCAGCCAGTACGCTTGGGCTTGCGGGGAAAGGCCGGGTCGTGCTGATAGTACACGTGCAGGGTATCGCCATCTACAAAGACGCCATTGGGATCATTGAGCCGGCCCTGCGGCGGGGCGAGGTGAAAATTGGGACGGTAGTTCATATCACCGATACTATGAAAATATGACTATTCATGTGTGCGGTGAAGGCCTGGTGGACCTAGTTCCCGTGGCCCCTGGCAGCTTAAACGACCACACGCCGGCGCTGGGCGGCGGGCCATTTAACGTGGCCATCGCGGCGGCACGACTGGGCGCCGATGTGGAATTCCAATCCCGCATTTCCACCGATGGTTTTGGGCAGGAGCTCGTTGCCCGCCTCGAGGACGAGGGCGTCACCACCACTCACCTACAGCGCGGCGATGAGCCCACCACTTTGGCGGTGACCACCATCCATGAGGATGGCTCGGCCTCCTATAACTTCTATATCGAGGGCACGGCCGACCGGCTGGTCGAGCCACAGCTGGTCCCGGCCGATATCGCGTGCTTCGGCACGGTCTCCCTCGCCCTTGAGCCGGGGGCCTCCCGCTATGCGCAACTGCTGAAGGATTTTGCCGCGCAGGGAACCCTGGTCGCCCTGGATCCGAATATCCGGCCCTTCTACGCCACCCCAGATCACCGCGCGTTCTTAGCGGACCTGCTCCCTCACGTCACCTTGCTGAAGCTTTCTGATGAAGAGGTGGATTTCCTCGGCCCCGATCTCATCTCCCAGGTTCCCGTCGTAATTGTCACCCGCGGCGGGGAGGGGCTTAGCGTGCAGGCCGGTGAGACCAAGCTAAACGTGCCGGCCGCACAGGTTCCTGTGACCGATACCATCGGCGCCGGCGATACCATCATGGCCGCATTGCTGACCCAAATTGACGAGCGGGGGCTCGACTCCTCCGCGCTAGCCCAACTGGGCGCTGCAGAGTGGAAGGAACTGCTTTCCTTCGCCGCGGCCGCTGCAGGAATCACCGTCTCCCGGAAGGGCGCCAACCCACCGCGGCGCGAGGAAGTAGAGTCATCTCTATGACCTACACCAAGCGCACCCTGTGGCTGCACGCCGCGCTCTTTCTCCTCGCGTTTCTCGCGTTTATCCTGCCCGTAGTCTTTGGTACCGCCGCCCTACTCCCCGTCTGGTTGACCGGCGGGCTGAGTCTGGGGCTTGCAGCTTGCACGCTTGTCGACGCCGCCTATAAATTCTTCGCCCCTACCTCCCCTCGTAGCCTCCGCCTGCTATCTGGTCTCGCCGGCCTCGTTCTGCTCATCGGCTGGGGCATCTGGGTCTATATCTACGGCAATATGGCCGCCGTAGGCACAGGCTCCTATCGAATCGGTACCTTTTTGCTCGGCGCGGGAAGCGTGCTCAATCTTTTTGTAGTGGCAATTTCCTTTCTAGATATACAAAGAAAGGTCAACTAGAGCGACTGGGCAACAGCCACAATTGGCAGGTTTCCACTAATGCGCCGCTACGACGCGGCGGGGAACAATGATGGGAGCATCGCCGAGCGGATCCTCCCAGGCTTCAGCCTCGATGCCATAGGCCTGCTCCAATACCTTCGGGGATAGCGCTTGTTTCGGCGCCCCGCGAGCGATAATTTTGCCGGCTTTCATCACCACCATGGAATCAGAATAGTGGCCGGCCAGCATGAGATCGTGCAGGACTACAACCACTGTTTTTCCCACCTGCGCCTGTGCGCGAGCCAACTCCAGCATGCGCATGGCATGGGCGGGGTCGAGAAAGGTCGTGGGTTCGTCGAGAAGCAGCACAGGCGTATCTTGTGCCAGTGCCAACGCCAGCCAGACGCGTTGGCGCTGCCCACCCGATAGCGAAGCGATATCACGATCGAGGAAGTCCACAATGTCGGTAGCCTCGCAGGCCTGCGCGATAGTCTCCCGATCCGTAGCGGAAAGGCCGCGCATCCTCCCCTGATAGGGATGACGCCCGCGCGCGACCAACTCGCCTACCCGTAGCCCATCGGGGGCCACGGGGTGCTGCGGCAGCAGCGCCACCTGCTGCGCGGCATCCTTCGCGGACAACGCATGTAGGTCAGCGTCCCCGACCATGACGCTGCCCTGCCGCGGGGCCAGGATTTTCGAGAGAGTTTTCAGCAGCGTGGACTTGCCACAGCCATTGGGCCCAATGAGCGTGGTGACTTCGCCGGCACGGGCGTGCAGATCGACGCCGGCAAGGATGTCCTCGCCATCCTTATATCCCGCATGAATGCCGGTGGCGTGGAGACTGCACCGAGGCTTCGCGCTCGTGGGCTGTTTAGGCTGATTAGGCCGATTATTCGTCATATCTTTTCCTTCATCCACGTACGACTATCTAGCACCATCCGGCGCTGTGTTTGTCCGTTTCCCCCGCTGTGCCGCGGCGCAACGTTTAGCTGCGCCCGGCCGCATTCCACACCACTATCACCAAGGCGCAGCCGCCGATGACCGAGGAAACCGCACCCACCGGCGCGTCTACCGGGATAGCGCCAGCGATGACGGCGCACACGGTAAGCAACGCCGCGCCCGCGGCTGCCGACGCCAGCGGCGATGGCGTGGGGGTGCGCGCCACCATCCGCGCCAGGTGCGGCGCTAGCAGCGCGATAAACCCAATGGGTCCCACCACCGAGACCACCACGGCGCTGATACCGGTTGCCGCGATAAGCAGAAGAGAGCGCTGGCGGGAGATATTCACGCCCAGGGTGGTTACGGAGGAATCATCATGGGCAAGCAACGGCAATTCCCGCGCGCACCAGATGCCTATAGCGAGAAACGGCGCTAATGCCGCCAGCAGGGGGAGGATGACCTCCATGCGCACAAATCCAGTCGATCCCGCAAGCCACGTTTGCGCCTCCGCAGCGCGCAGGACCTGGGCGCTGCGCATCAAATACGCCACGATGGCCTGAAACAGCAGCGATAAGGCAATACCGACGATGACGATGCGGTTGCTCGTACCGATGCCACCAAGGGTGGCGAGGAGGAGGACAACGAGGAGGGCGCCGATCGTCGCCAAGCATGCCCGCCACCAAAACTCCGGGATGCCCTCAGCGAAACTGGGGCGCGAATGCACGGTGCCCAGGACCACCAGCACCGATGCCCCGCCGGTAACGCCTAAAATATCCGGCGAGGCGAGCGGGTTGCGGGCCATGGTTTGCGTCCAAGAACCGGCCAGACCGAGGGCGGTGCCCACGATGACGGTGGCGATAGCAACCGGCAGGCGCAAGTCCCACACCACCCTGATGTGGCTCTCGCTGCCGCCGCCGGTGAGGACATCGATGACTTGCCGTGGGCTCAGTTCCACGGAACCTTGCCCCAACAATACTAAGTACGCGATAAGGGCGATAAGGATAAATGCCAACGTGGAAGCGAGCACGCGCGCGTGCCGACGGCGTTGCTGCGCTGTTAAAATTGTGCTGATCGTGGTCATGCGTTTTACCCCCACGTTCTGCCCATTCCTCGGTGGGCACCCCAAATGAGGAAGGGTGCGCCCACTACCGCGAGGACGATGGACATCTCCAGCTCCGAGTTACCCACAATGAGGCGGCCGATGATATCGGCGGCAAGCACGGCACAACCACCTAAGAGCGCGGAGGGCAAAAGCATGGTAGCAACGCTAGGGCCCACCACCCGCCGCACGATGTGAGGAATGGCAAAGCCGACGAAGGCAATGGGCCCCGTTGCCGCCGTTGCACTGCCGGCCAGCACCACGACGCTGAGCGCCGCGCCCACCCGCGCGGTGGTGGGGGACCCGCCCAAGGCGAGGGAGGACTCCTCCCCCATAGCCAAAAGGTCGAGGGGTCTGGCTGCCATCGCCGCGCACGCTAGGCCGATAACAAGCCCTATGCCCGCGATCGCGACGTCTTCTGGGCCGCGGCCAAAGGTGGATCCGATGGTCCACCGCCGCATGCTATCGAGGACGTCCGTGGAATAAAGGCCGATGATCATCGCGCCCGATCCCAAGGCGGCGGAGACGCCGGCACCTACCAGAACGAGCGTCAGAGGATCCTGAAACCGCCGCGATACGGCTAAGACCAGCAGCGTGGTAATACCCGAGCCAGCGAGCGCGAGGGTAGTCCGCATACCGGTGGAGGTAGCAATGCCGATAGCCGTGCCTATGGCAACAAAGAATGACGCACCCGCGGTAACGCCAATAAACCCTGGATCCGCCAGCGGGTTTCTGGTCCACGATTGCGCCAGTACACCGGCCACAGCAAGGGCCGCGCCGGCGAAATAAGCCAGGAAGGTGCGCGGCATGCGCAGGTTCCACACGATATCGTGGATATCCTGCTCCCCTGCTCCGTGCAGGGCGGCGATGACCTCCCCGGGCGGAATCGAGCGGGATCCTAGCGTCAAGGACGCCACCGCCAACACCAGGCTGGCGAGGATGAGGGCAACAAGGAGCAGCTTGTGACTCTGTGCCCGCGTCATTACCGGTGCGGCGGCGCCGGTGGCGGTAGGACTATCTGCGGTGTTATCCGTCTGGATTTTTTGGCCGACTTTCGTGGTTGCTGACAATTACAGCTTCTCTTCAAACTTATCTACTGCCCAGGGGATGGTCACCGGGTTCGGCATACTCATGGCATTACCGGTATCCGTATCCAGGTAGCGCACGCGACCATCCTTGACAACGTCGAGGCCTTGGAAGGTCTTATCCTTCTTCAAGGCTTCGGAGGAACCGTTGTAGTCCAGGACAAAGAGGTAATCAACCTGGTTAAGTTTTGCGTAATTTTCTGGGGCAATGTCAACGAAGAAGCTGCTGCCATCGCCCTGCAAGGCATCGGGGATCTCCATGCCAAGATCCTCGATGAATTGTCCGCGCCCGTCCTCCTCGGTGTAGAGGCCGATTTTGCCGTCATAAGGCATGACGATGGCCGCAGATTTATCCTGCAATTCCGTGTGCTCGCGGCGGAATTCCTCGAAGGCCTTTTCGGTGTCATCGATAAGCTTATCGCCTTCGTCTTCCTTACCCACCGCGTCTGCAATGGTTTCTACCTGCTTTTCCCAGGGCACCTGCCAGTCTTCATAGCCATCTGGCTTGACGGTGGTAGGCGCGATGTCTTCCAGGGATTCCTTCGTATGCGCATCCACGGCCTGGTTCACCGCAATGATCTGGGTGGGATCTGCCGCGGTGATCTGCTCAAAGGTATCCGCGGTGAATCCGGTTGCGGTGTTATAAATCACCTCAGGCCTTGCATCGCCCAAAAGCTTCTCTGCCCAGGGGCCGACGCCGGAGGGATCGCCATCGCCCTCAGCACCCCACGGTGCCACCGCCACGGGAGTGATCCCCAGGGCAAGCAGCGTATCGGCGTCACCCAGGCCCAGGCTAGCCACCCGCTGCTCGCTGGAAGCGTCAGTAGCCTTAGCCGTTTCATCGCCTTCACCGCGGGAGCAGCCTCCTAAGGCTACGGCTCCGGCAGAAAGCACTGCTACTGCACCCAAACTACGACGGCCGAAAATCTTCACCAGGCTAGCCCTTTCAAGAAGGAGGAAAATAACTTTGCTTAGCCTATACCGCAAAGAGTAATTTAGGCAAGCCTTAGTTTATTATGAGTATATTAGACGCATGAACTCTTCCCCACAATCCGCCACGATGCGTCAACACGAACTCATCCCCGTTATTCTGACCGCTAATAAACGGATCCGGCCGCGCCTGCACCGCCTGACGTTTTATGCCGAGGCATTCCGGACATACACCCTCTCCGGACCCGATGAATTCTTTGGACTCGTCATGCCACAAGCCAGACAGGAATTTAGGCCCTTCCCCGTCGACGGCATAAACCTCCGCTCGGCGGTAAGCGCGATTTGCGAGGAGAGGCGGCCGGACCTGCGCTGGTATACCATCCGCGCGCTCCATTCAGAAGAGGCCACAGTCGATGTCGACGTGGTCACCCACGGCGATTCCGGACCTGGCTCGCGGTGGATTCGCCGCGCACGAGCCGGCGATACGGCGGGATTCTTTACGTGCAACGACTTGTGGCGACCAACCGAGTCGGCACAACTTCTAGTCGCCGATGCATCCGCCCTGCCCGCCCTGCGGCACATCTTGGCCTACCAAGAAAACCATAACCCGGCGATGCTTCGAGCCACCGACGTTATAGCCGTGGTAACCAGCGAGGACGAGGTAGAGCCGGGCCTTGCAACTCGGTGGGAGACGAGCGTCCGCAGCCTGCACATCATTCATACCCAACCGCGTCAGGAGGCGGATGCTGTCGTAGCCGCTCTAAGAGCGGACTATGCCCGTGCGCCGGGGCCAGGGTACGTGTGGGCTTCCGGCGAGGGGGAGCTAGCAAAGAGCGTACGAGGCCTCGCGGTGAATGAGTGGGGCCTGGATACCACCGACGTCACGTGGGTTCCCTACTGGTTTTATGGAAGGGCCCGACCGTAGCTAAGCCCGAAAACGGCGAAGGCCCCTACCCCGAACCATTAGATTCGGAGCAGGGGCTGCGCTGGCTAGTTTTTACTTAGCCTTCTCGATGATCTCAACGAGACGGAAGTGCTTGTCCTTGGACAGCGGGCGGGTCTCAGCGATGCGTACGAGATCGCCGATGCCTGCGGTTTCTTCCTCGTCGTGCGCCTTAACCTTCTTGTTAGAACGCATGATCTTGCCGTACAGGGCGTGCTGCTTGCGGTCTTCCAGCTCGACAACGATGGTCTTGTTCATCTTGTCGGATACTACATAGCCGGTGCGAACCTTAGGAGCGCCCTTGACCTTCTCCTTCTTCGGAGTAGGTGCCTTCTTGGAATCAGTCACGTTAGCCTCACTCATGATTAAGCCTCAGCTCCCGGAGCAACGGACAGGCCCAGCTCGCGCTCGCGCAGAACGGTGTAGATGCGGGCAATGTCGCGCTTAACCGTGCCGATGCGGCGGTTGTTGGTCAGCTGGCCGGTGGCCTTCTGGAAGCGAAGGTTGAACAGTTCTTCCTTCGCATCCTTCAGGCGGGACTGCAGCTCAGCATTGTCGAGCTCACGGAACTCGTGGGCGGGGGTACCGGTTGCCATTAGAACTGGTCCTCCTTCTTGATGATACGGACCTTGCAAGGAAGCTTCTGGCCAGCGCGGCGCAGAGCCTCAATTGCAACGGCATCGTTCGGATAGCTCATCTCGAAAAGTACGCGGCCCGGCTTAACGTTAGCCACCCACTTCTCAACCGGGCCCTTACCGGAACCCATACGAACGCCGAGCGGCTTCTGGGTCAACGGACGGTCCGGGAAGATGTTGATCCACACCTTGCCACCACGCTTGACGTGGCGGTTGATGGCAATACGTGCGGCCTCAATCTGACGGTTGGTGATGTACGCCGGCTCGAGAGCCTGGATAGCGTAATCGCCGAAGTTGATGCGGTTACCACCCTTGGACACGCCGCGACGGTTCGGGCGGTGCTGACGGCGGTACTTAACACGCTTAGGAATCAGCATGGATTAGCCCTCCTGCTTCTGCTGTGCACGCTGGCGGCGCTGGCCACCGCGGCGGGAGCGACCATTGCGGTCACGGCCACGGCCCTGTGCCGGAGCGTTCAGTTCGGACTCGCGTACGCCACCGACGACGTCACCCTTATAGATCCACACCTTGATGCCAATGCGGCCGAAGGTGGTGTGGGCCTCTGCGGTACCGTAATCGATTTCGGCGCGAAGAGTGTGCAGCGGAACGCGACCCTCGTGGTAGCGCTCAACGCGGGACATTTCAGCACCACCCAGGCGGCCGGACAGCAGAATCTTGATGCCCTTGACCTGTGGCTGGCGCATAGCGGACTGGATAGCCTTGCGCATTGCACGACGGAATGCGACGCGGTTAACCAGCTGCTCCGCGATGGAGTGAGCAACCAGGGTTGCGTTTGCGTCTACCTGCTTGACCTCGAGGATGTTGAGGGCAACCATCTTGCCGGTGAGCTTTTCCAGCTCGCGGCGGATACGGTCAGCCTCAGCACCGCGGCGGCCAATCACGATGCCCGGGCGGGCGGTGTGAATGTCGACGCGGACGCGGTCGCGGGTGCGCTCGATAACGACGTCGGCAATGCCGGCGCGCTCGAGGCCCTTGTTGAGGTAGTTACGAATCTTGATGTCTTCGGCTACGTAGTTCGCGTAGTCCTTATCGGCGAACCAGTGGGTCTTCCAGTCGGAAGTGATGCCCAAACGTAGGCCGTGAGGATGGATCTTCTGGCCCATTACTTGGCCCCTTCCTGCTGGCTTTCGACCACCACGGTGATGTGGCTGGTGCGCTTACGAATCATGAATGCACGACCCTGTGCACGCGGCTGGAAACGACGCATGGTCGGACCCTCGTTGGCATAAGCCTCGGAGATGACCAGGGTGCGTGGGTCGAGGCCGAAGTTGTTCTCAGCGTTAGCGGCTGCAGAAGCAACGACCTTAGCAACTGGCTTGGAGGCACCCTGCGGTGCGTACTTCAGGATAGCCAGGGCTTCGCTTACGGACTTGCCGCGGACCAGATCGAGCACGCGACGTGCCTTCATCGGGGTGACGCGGACGTAGCGGGCCGTGGCGGATGCGGAGGTGATGGTCTCACTCATCGCTTATCGACGTCCCTTCTTGTCATCCTTGACGTGACCCTTAAAGGTCTTGGTTGGTGCAAACTCGCCCAGCTTGTGGCCGACCATGGAGTCCTCGATGAAAACCGGCACGTGCTTGCGGCCGTCGTGGACGGCGAAGGTGTGACCGATGAAATCGGGGAGAATGGTCGAGCGGCGAGACCAGGTCTTGATGACCTGCTTGGTGCCTGCATCGTTCTGAGCATCCACCTTGTTGAGGAGGTGCTCATCGACGAACGGGCCCTTCTTAAGGCTGCGTGGCATTGTTTACCTCCTCTTAGCGCTTCTTGTTCGGGCGACGACGGCGCACGATCATGTTGTTGGAGTAACGGTTCGGGTTGCGGGTGCGACCCTCCTTGTGGCCCCATGGGGACACAGGGTGGCGACCACCCGAGGTCTTACCCTCACCACCACCGTGTGGGTGGTCAACCGGGTTCATAACGACACCGCGGACGGTCGGGCGAACGCCCTTCCAGCGCATGCGGCCGGCCTTGCCCCAGCGGATGTTCATCTGCTCGGCGTTGCCGACCTCACCAACGGTGGCGCGGCAGCGGATGTCCACACGACGGATTTCGGAAGACGGCATACGCAGAACTGCGTACTTGCCTTCCTTACCAAGCAGCTGAATGGAAGCACCAGCGGAGCGAGCCAGCTTAGCGCCAGCGCCCGGCTTGAGCTCAACAGCGTGGATGGTGGAACCGGTCGGGATGTTACGCAGCGGCAGGTTGTTGCCAACCTTGATATCTGCGTTCGGGCCGGACTCTACGATGGTGCCCTGCTTCAGGCCCTTAGGGGCGATGATGTAGCGCTTCTCGCCATCAACGTAGTGAAGCAGTGCGATGTTTGCGGTGCGGTTCGGGTCGTACTCGATATGAGCGACCTTTGCCGGAATGCCGTCCTTGTCGTTACGACGGAAGTCGATCAGACGGTAACGGCGCTTGTGGCCACCGCCGATGTGGCGGGTGGTGATGCGGCCGTAGTTGTTACGGCCACCAGTCTTGCTCAGCGGGCGCAGCAGGGACTTCTCCGGAGTAGAACGAGTGATCTCGTCAAACTCAGAAACGGAGGATGCGCGGCGACCCGGAGTTGTCGGCTTGTACTTGCGAATAGCCATAATTCTTCCTTTTCCTTTCGGCTCTCCGGTGGCGCTTAAGCGCCGCCGCCGAAGACGTCGATGGAGTCGCTGCCTTCACGGAGCGTCACGTATGCACGCTTGGTGGACTTACGCTGGCCGTAACCGGTGCGGGTGCGCTTACGCTTACCTGCACGGTTCACGGTGTTCACGGAGTCGACCTTAACGTCAAAGATCTGCTCTACGGCATCTTTAATCTGGGACTTGTTGGAGTCCGTGGAGACGTAGAACGTGTATACGTTCTGCTCCATCAGACCGTAGGACTTCTCGGATACAACCGGAGCGATGATGATATCGCGTGGGTTAGAAATCTTAGCCATTAGTTCTCCTCCTTATCCGCGCCGGTTGCGCGGTTGATGAAGGTGTGTAGCGCCTCAACGGAGAACACAACGTCATCGGAGTAGAGAACGTCGTAGGTGTTGAGCTGGCCAGCGTCCAGGATCTGGACGTTAGGCAGGTTATTAGCGCTACGACGAGCATTGATGTCCTCGCGGCCGATGACCAGCAGCACGTTCTTGCGCTCGGTCAGGGACTCGAGGAAGGCCTTGGCCGACTTGGTGGACGGCTTCTGGCCCGGTACGAGCTCTTCGATGACGTGGATGCGCTCGTTGCGAGCACGGTCGGACAGTGCACCGAAGAGAGCAGCCTTGATCATCTTCTTAGGGGTGCGCTGTGCGTAGTCGCGTGGCTGTGGGCCATGGACGGTGCCGCCACCGGTGTAGTGCGGTGCGCGGATAGAGCCCTGGCGTGCACGGCCGGTGCCCTTCTGACGGAAAGGCTTGCGACCACCACCGCGGACGTCGCCGCGGGTCTTGGTTGCGTGGGTGCCCTGGCGTGCAGCAGCAAGCTGAGCGTTAACAACCTGGTGCATCAAAGCAATGGATGCCTCGGTGTCAAAGATTTCAGCTGGCAGGTCTACAGAGCCGTTGGTCTTACCCTCGGAAGTGTGGACGTCTAGCTTGAGGTTGCTCATGCGTGTGCACCGCCCTTCACTGCGGTCTTAACGGTGACGAGGCCGCCGCGCGCACCCGGGATAGCACCCTTGATGAGCAGCAGGTTGGACTCGGCATCGATTTTCTGAATCTTCAGGTTTTGGGTGGTCACGCGGTCCTGGCCCATACGGCCAGCCATGCGCTTACCCTTGAAGACGCGGCCCGGGGTAGCGGCGCCGCCGATGCCGCCAACGCGGCGGTGAGCGGCCTGGTTACCGTGAGCTGCGCCCTGGCCTGCAAAGCCGTGGCGCTTCATGCCACCAGCGTAACCGTGGCCCTTGGTCTTGCCGGTGACGTCAACGAAGGAGATGCCCTCGAAGATGTCAACCTTGACCTCTTGGCCAACCTCGTAGGCAGAGGTGTCGTCCATGCGGATTTCCGCAACGTGACGGCGCGGGGTTACGCCAGCCTTCTTGAAGTGACCACCAACCGGCTTGTTTGCCTTGCGTGGGTCGATTTCGCCAAAGGCGATCTGGATGGCGCTGTAGCCATCGGTTTCGGGGGTGCGAATCTGGGTGACAACGCATGGCCCTGCCTCGACGACGGTAACCGGCACAACGCGGTTGTCCTCGTCGAAGACCTGGGTCATGCCGAGCTTCTTGCCCAGAATGCCCTTGATCTCGTTTTCACTCATTATTTGTTCTCCACCAAAGTCGCTTACTGGATGTTCACGTCGACGCTTGCCGGAAGATCGATGCGCATAAGAGCATCAACGGTCTTCGGGGTTGGGTCGAGAATGTCGATCAGGCGCTTGTGAGTGCGCATCTCGAAGTGCTCGCGAGAGTCCTTGTACTTGTGCGGAGAACGAATAACTGCGTATACGTTCTTCTCGGTTGGGAGCGGCACTGGGCCAACTACACGAGCACCGGTACGGGTAACGGTCTCGACGATCTTCTTTGCAGAAGCGTCGATAGCCTCGTGGTCATAGGCCTTCAGCCGAATGCGGATTTTTTGTCCCGCCACGCTTATCCTCTTCCTCGCTTCCCCACTTTCACATTCCCGGCGTTTCCGGGGCGTGAAGCGGTGGGAAATTGCTTCTCGATTTCTCTATAACGTTGTCCGGGCTTGGGGCCTGACACAACGCCAGTGGTCTGACTGTCATGACGACCAAGAGTTGCGGTACATGGCAAGTGCCAGAACGCAGTGCTCTCGACGGGGTACAAGACCCGTAGTCAAAGTATTGTGAAGAGGACGGTTTTCACGCATTACACGTGGTGAGTGTCCAATTCGTCTACTGCCGCTGTTTATTTGCCATGCCCCTTCTCCGGTCCATCTTCTCGGGGTGTCACTGCTCTAACGCGGACCTAGCCCGATTGGATGACCTTCCAGTCAATGCTTCAGGTTTCCCTGAATCATGGCGACAACGAAGGTGTCATGTTCGCTTTACCAGCTCAGCGTCTCCCCGGGACTGATGCTTGGCGACGTCCGCCGCCATCACCGAACCTCGGTTCTCGCTGCCCTGTTAAAGCAACCTTTGTATTTAAGCATGTTGGGCTGCGGTTTTTCAAGCCGCGTATTAAACCGTGCCAAAAATCACGTTTTGGAAAATTTTGTTGCCTCGCACCCCACACTCGGCTGAGAAGTATCTAAGCTCGGAGGTAATGGCTGTGGACTCTTTGTCCTGCCTAGATAGTTGAATATCGCGTTCATGCATCATCCAATAGAGAAAGGCTCACTCGCCCATGTCTGAAAACAAGACCCCTGCACAAAATTCCGACAACCAGGTTCCTGCTTCCGAGGAGCGCGAGGTCAATAACAACCTGGAAACCCAGTACGGCACCACCACCATCGATGATGTCGTGGTGTCCAAGATTGCCGGCATCGCTGCCCGCGAGGTTTCCGGCGTGGATGCCTTGGGTGGCGGCGGAGCCCGCATGATCGGCAATATCCGCGAGTCCTTCGGTGCTTCTGAGGACGTCCGCCAGGGTGTGGACGTAGAGGTAGCGGACGGCACCGCTCGCATCGAGATTGCCATCACCGCTGAGTACGGCGTAGCCATCCACGAGCTCGCCGAGGCCATCCGCCGCAACATCATGAATGCGGTAGAGCGCATGACCGGCCTGAGCGTCGAGCGCGTCAACGTTGTTGTTCACGACGTTAAGCTGCCGAAGGAAGAGTCCGAGGCAGAAGACCAGGCTGCTTTGAACCAGGGTCAGGCTTAAGCCCAATGCCTGAGCCCCGAGCACGTTTTGAGCTCGAGGTAAGCCACGCCCGCGCTATTGCAGAGGCAGTCCAGAAGGTACGCGGTGTCGCCGCGCTCGACGGCGGTTCGTTCGGTTCGGTGAGTTTGTACCTACCGGGCGAACGCATCGTCGGCATGCGGCGGCCCGACCCGCGCGATGATCGCCACCTGCAGATCAACATTCGCGTTGATATCAGCGCCGCGCCGGACCTGTATGCCTTGGCAGAAGATATTCGGTCCGCCGCCCGTGGGGCTTGTCCCGAACTGCAGCGCATTGACGTTGAGTTTTCTGACGCCGTAGATGGCTTATCCGCTGCTCCATCGAAGGAATAGATATGAAGAATTACACCACTTTGGGCATCATTTCCGGCCTTATTCTTGCCTTCTTTTTGTACCTAGGCTGGGGTCCTACATTGCTCGCCGTACTCCTTGCCGCAATCGGCGGCATTGTGGGAGCACACTTTGATGGCCGTATCGATCTCACTTCTGTGTGGAATGGCCTCATTGGTAAGGAGAAAGGCCAAGGTTAATGACAGATAGTTCCACTCAGGGCCACACGCGTATCTCGCTGCGGACCATGGAACGCATCGTTACCGCCGCGATTGCTAGCGTGCCCGGCACCAAGGCTATAGAGGCCAAGCTAGCGGGCATCGGCGGCCGCGGTTTTCCACGGGTCTCGGTCCAAATGGACTCGGAGCGCGAGGTAGCGGCCGTCAACGCCACCATTGGCGTGGTGTGGCCTTCGCCGGTCACCACGGTGGCGGAACATACTCGTGCTGCTATCTCGGAGGCCATCGCGGCACACACCGGTTATTCCACAACGCGCGTCAATGTCACCGTCGGCGGTTCCGTTCCGGGCAATCGAGTGACTACCGCAGAGGTAGAGCAGCGCCAGGTTGCTGCTGCCGTCGCGCCACGCATCACGCCCTCGCCGGTATGGCAGCCGGTCACTGCAGAGTCGGTGAATGTACGCAGCATTGCCACACCACAGGAGGCACCGGTGCGCAACGTCGCTGCGCCGACCGCCGGCGTCGCAGTGCAGTCCGTGGATACCCCGCGCGAGACCGAGGTACGCAACATTTCCACTGACCTCCCAGACCACCAGCTGCGTGAGATTTCGTCCCCAAGCCACCACACGGTGCGGCCGATTAGGGAACCCAAGCCGGTTCGAGTGCACAGCGTGGCTGCACCTCGCCCAGCCAGGTTGATCCCTAGTGGGCAGGTTCGTTCGCTGGCACGGAAAGTTCAGGTAGCAACTCCTCGGCCGCAGCCGCTGCGCGAGATTGAAATTCGCCACGAGTGGACTCCGCGCCGCGTCGAGGCCCCCAAGTCTGCCCCTGCGCGCACGGTAAAGGCCCCGCGGCCACAACCGCTCAAGCGCATTGAGGTCACGCCGGCAACTCCTCGGCCGTTGCACGTCGATGCGCCACGACCCGAGCCCTTGCGCGCCATTTCCATTAACCCGTATCGCCCACAAGGAGGCAATAATGGCTGATCAGCACATGCCTGAACACTTTGGGCAGCAGCCGAAGGCGTCTCCGGCGGCGCGCACTTGGGCCGTGTTCCTTGGGCTCCTACTGCTCGCCGCGGGCGTCGTCGGCGTGCGCGAGACGTGGCTGGTGGGCTCCGGCTCCGATGCCCAGTCCTGGGTACAGCCGGTACTTAATCTCATTGCCACCGAAGAACTGCAGACCTGGATGATCTGGGCCGGCGTTGCCTCCATTGTCGTAGGCCTGATTTTCCTCTTCGCGGCAGTGAAGACGCGCCGCACCACGCACATGCAGCTTGCCTCCGATACCGCGTCCATGTGGATGCGGCCGGTGGATATCGCCCGCCTCTCTTCGGCCACTGCCCGCCGTGTTCCGGGCGTGGCCTCCGCGCAGACCTCCGCGGATAGCAAGACTGCCAAGGTCACCGTCAACGGCGATACCGAGGATGCAGAGTTGCAGGGCCGAGTAGAGACCGCGGTAACGCGCTGCCTGGCTCACCTCAAGAACCCGCCGCAGGTCACCGTAGCTGTAGAGAAGATCCCGGAGTTGGATAACAATGTCTAGAAAACTTGCTACCTTTGACCGCATCCTGCTGGGCCTGCTGGGAATAGTCCTCATCGCTTTGGGCGTGTGGCCTATCTTGATCCACTTCAACGTGGAATTTGCCAAGTACTTAGCCCTGTGGGTGGACCACGATGCGTGGAAGAGCTTGGCGGACAATGACTGGTGGGTGTGGGCGCTGGCCGGTGGCTCCGCACTGCTACTTATTTTGGGGCTGTGGATTGTGGTGGCCAACCTGCGCCACCGCCGCTTCAATAACGTGGAGTCCGCTTCTTCCAATGACAAGGGCTCTATCACGACGTCGATGAACGCTATCGCCGGCGCCGTGGCCCAAGATTTGGATGGAGTCAAGGGCGTGGACCATGTAGAGCGCCTCGTGGCTTATGACCGCGCGCGGCCCACGTTGCAGTACACGGTGACGGCAAATCCGGACACTCCGGTGGAGCGCCTTACCGGTGCGGTTGAAACCAATGAGCGCGATTTTCGCGCAGCGTTTCCCGACGCCGATTTGGACACCATCTACAAGCTGCAGTTCAGCAAGGTAGGTCCGATGAAGGACCTATCCGAATAACGGGTTAGGAGTCTCCGCCACCAAGATTTCCTGAACGGTCCCAAGGCGGGCCGACTCGCCGCCCCCGAGGATCATTTCCAGTTCCTCGCCGGGGCGGCATTTTTCTATGCGCTGCCAAGAGTAGTCCTGGCGAGTTACGCGGCGGTTTTCCTTAGCAAATAGGTGCAGCCCATGATCGAGCACACCGATGTCCGCTGCAAAGCGAAGGATGAACACGAAATCACCCAAATCCTGCCGCTTCAGGCCATTAAGGTCTGGGCACTCAGCGCTTAACCGCATAAGACTAGAGACCACGCCAAAGCGGTGTTCAAAGCCCTCGGTATCCCGAATGGTAAATGGGCGGCTAGGGCCCGTGGGACGAATAGACTCATAGGCCCACACCACGGGCTGGGTATCCGGGCGGCGCACGATGATGTGGTTGGGGGTGGCGGTGATGCGGTAGGTGGGGGCGTCGGCAAGCACAAGCCATTCCCCCGCCGCGATGCGGCCGTCTTCCAGGGGCAGCAGGGGCGGATGAACGCGCGCTTGGCGCTCCAATTCCGCAACGAGTTCGTCGTCGGTGGCGCCCCAGCCGATGCCTTGATTGGCAAGCATGGCAAAGAAGGTGGGAAGGCTGAGGTTGGGCTGGCCCTCCCAGGCGCGGCGGAGGGACTCAAGAGTGGGATCGATGCGGGTGGGGTCATCCATATCCGCCAAGATTACCCAGCACCCGCGCCGGCCAGACAGCCGGGGCCGAGTGAAAACTTTCACCCCCGAGTTAATTTCATTCAATTAAATAAATACTATAAGTGTTCAACAATTTATATCCACGTATTGCCTGTTCAAGTTGGATTTATTTAACAATTTTCCACCCTTTCCATACCTACTAATACCTGTCGTATTATTGGGGATTTATGTCACGGGGTTGATTTGATTGTGTTCGGAATAACATATTATTAGATTAGTCACATACAACGATTCGCTCGTTGGATACACCCTCGCACCACGTTTCCTGCTTAACCGCGCACGGAGAATCTCTATGACTAAATATCTGATCAAAAAGACCTTGGGCTGGTTACTCATGATCTTTTTGGCTACCAACCTCGCCTATCTCTTGGCGGCCAGCTTCCTGGACCCACGGTCCAACTACACTGGCCGACGCCCACCACTTTCGCCGGAGGAAATCAATAGCCTCCTCGAGCCCTATAACCTCAGCCCCGATACCCCGCTGGTACAACGCTGGTGGACCTGGCTAACCAATATCCTCACCAAATGGGACTGGGGCCAATCCCCGGTAGGCGAGGTGGTGAATTCAGAAATTAGCTACCGCATCTGGGTTTCCGCCCAGCTGCTTTTACTTTCCACCATTTTGTCCATTCTCATCGGCGTGGCTGTGGGCGTCTACACCGCTTCGCGCCAGTACAAAACTGGTGACCGCATCTGGCAGGGCATTTCCATCATTGCGATGAATACCCACGTGGTCGTGGCGTCCATCGCCGTGGTGTGGGGTGCGCTCAAGATCAACGAGCTCAGCGGCAAGAAGATTTTCTACGTCGTCGGCTCCCATTCGCTAGACGTGGAAGGTTTCTTTCCCAAGCTGGTGGACTCCGCACAGCACTTGATTCTTCCCACCATTTCATTGGTTTTCATTAGCTACGCCAGCTATCACATGACCCAGCGCACCTTGCTGCTGGATAACTTGGATGCGGACTATGTGCGCACCGCCCGCGCTAAGGGCTTGACCCGCCAACAGGCGATTCGCAAGCACGCACTGCGCACCTCCATCATCCCGGTGGCAACCTCGGTGGCCTTTTCCATTCCGGGCATCTTCACCGGTGCGGTGATGACCGAGCGCATCTTTGGCTGGAACGGTATGGGCCAGTACTTCATCGAGACCATTAGCAAGAACGACGTCAACGGTGCAGCGGCTGTCGCTGCCTTTGGCGCCGCCATGACGGCCATCTCCGCTGTCTTGGCGGACTTGGTTGTCGTCGCGCTTGATCCACGAGTGAGGGTGAGTTAAATGACCCCATCTAAAGACCGCAACTATTTCAAGCAGGAACCCCGCGGGGAAATCACCGCACACAGCGAGGTCGCTACGGGAGACCCCTTCTCCCCCGCCGAGGCCGAGCAGGTAGCCACCCTGGAGCAGATGCCCCGTGGCACCTCGCGCTACAAGCTGTACCTGCGCCGCTTCTTCCGCAATAAGCTGGCCACCTTGGGCCTTATAATCTTGGCTTTCTTGGTCCTTGCGGCGCTTTTTGGCGGCTTCTTTGCCAAGTGGGACTACACCGAACCAGACTTCCTTGCGCTGTCAGAGCCGCCGAGCCCCGAGCACTGGTTTGGCACGAATGATACCGGCAATGACCTCTATGCCCAGACCATTCACGGCTTGGGGAGGTCACTGACCATCGCCATCGTGGTGTCACTGGCCACCTTGGTCATCTCCGCGTTCATCGGATCCGCTGCAGCCTTGTGGGGAGGCATCGCCGAAAAGGCGGTGCTGGCCGTCATTCACTTCCTGCTGTCCATCCCTACCTTCCTACTCATCGCACTGGTAGTGGCGGATTCCGGCGGCGACTGGAAGCTACTTATTGTCGTACTCATCCTCTTTGGCTGGATGTACCAGGCCCGCGTGATTTGGTCGCTGGCGCTTACGGTGCGCGAGCAAGACTACGTCCGCGCGGCGAGCTACATGGGCGTGTCCAAGCTGCGCACCATCGTGCGCCACGTCATTCCCAATATTGGTTCACTACTCATCATCCAGTTCGTCTTCGGCGTGGTGGGCACCGTGGGCTCAGAGACGGCCCTGTCCTTCCTGGGGCTGGGCGTCAAGCTTCCCGACGTCTCGCTCGGCACCCTCCTGCAGGGCGGCACCGCCGCCGTGCAATCTTCCCCATGGCTGTTCTACTTCCCTGCCGCAACCCTGACCTTGCTCACCGTGTCCATGGCTTTCATTGGCGATGGCCTGCGCGATGCGCTCGACCCCAACTCGAATTCCGGAGGTAAAGCATGACCTCGCCCGTCTTATCCGTCAAAGACCTGCGCGTAAACTTCCCGTCCGAAGCCGGATCCGTCTCCGCGGTCCGTGGCGTGGATTTTGATCTCTACCCTGGCCGCACGCTCGGTATCGTGGGTGAATCCGGTTCCGGCAAATCCGTGACCTCCATGTCCATCATGGGGCTCCTGCCGGACTACGCGAAGATCACCGGGTCCGTAAAGTTCGACGGCCGCGAGCTGCTCGGTCTCAGCGACAAGCAGATGTCCGAGATCCGTGGCAACGGCATTGGCATGATCTTCCAAGATCCGCTCTCCGCGCTCACCCCGGTCTTCGATATTGGATCGCAGTTGGTGGAGGCAATTCAGGCTCATAGGGACGTCGGCAAGAAGCAGGCCCTCAAAGAGGCCACGGAGTTGCTCGACCTCGTGGGCATCCCCGATCCGCACCTGCGCCTGAAGTCCTTCCCGCACGAGTTCTCGGGCGGCATGCGCCAGCGCGTGGTCATTGCCATCGCGATTGCCAATAATCCGCGCGTGCTCATCGCCGATGAGCCTACGACCGCACTGGATGTAACCATTCAGGCGCAGATTCTGGACGTCATTAAGCTCGCTCAGCGCGAAACCGGCGCCGCCACCATCATGATTACCCACGACATGGGGGTGGTGGCCGAAACGGCCGATGATGTCATGGTCATGTACGCCGGCCGCCCCGTGGAGCGCGGCGATGTGGATACCATCTTCTCCCAGCCCCGCATGCCCTATACCGTAGGCCTGCTCGGCTCTACGCCGCGCCCAGATGTATCGGCCGAAGAACCGCTCACACCTATCGTGGGCAGCCCGCCGGTGCTGGTGGACCTCAAGCAGCGCTGCCAGTTTGCCCCGCGCTGCCCTGTGGCGCAGCCCGCCTGCTCCGACGGCGAGCCGCCGCTTATCGCGCTTGACGACGCCCCCTCGCACCAGAGTGCCTGCCTGCGCGCGCCCGACATCCACGATCGCAAAATCGGCGGCGAGCTCATGTTCACACCACCGCAGCTCGCGGAGGACGTCATGGCCGGCATCCCCCGCGAGGAGCGTCCCACTACCTTGGAGGTCACGGACCTGCGCAAGGAATTCCCACTTACCAAGGGCGCGCTGGTCAAGCGCCGCGTGGGCACGGTCAAGGCAGTGGACGGCCTCACCTTTGATATTCGCAAGGGCGAATGCATGGCCATCGTGGGCGAGTCTGGCTGCGGTAAGACCACCACCCTGCTAGAAATCATGGACTTAAAGCCCGAAAACGGCGCAGTCGTGCTCAACGGGAAGGACGCGGCCGGGATGAGCAATTCCGAGCGCCGCGAGGCCCGCAAGGACATCCAAATTGTCTTCCAAGACCCGATGAGCTCCCTCAACCCGCGCCTGACCGTGCGCGAGGTCATCGCCGAACCGCTCAACTCCCTGGGCTACGACGGCGACGTGGACGCCCGCGTGAACGAGCTCATGGGACTTGTCGGCTTGGACTCCTCCCAGCTGGATCGCTTCCCCAGCCACTTTTCCGGCGGGCAACGCCAGCGCATCGGCCTCGCCCGCGCGCTGGCCACGAACCCTTCGGTTTTGGTCTTGGATGAGCCCGTCTCCGCGCTCGACGTCTCCATCCAGGCCGGCGTCATCAACCTACTCGAGGATCTCAAACGAAAGCTGGGCCTATCCTACCTTTTCGTCGCCCATGACCTGTCCGTGGTGCGCCACCTTTCAGACAGGGTGGCCGTCATGTACAAGGGTCAGTTTGTGGAGTCCGGTCCGACCGATGACATTTTTGAAAACCCTCAAGCGGACTACACCAAGAAGCTCCTGGATGCCATTCCGATTCCGGATCCGGAAGTTGCCCGCAGGCGACGCAGCCCCGGTCCAGC
Organism: Corynebacterium sp. MSK122; assembly: GCF_030229435.2. Lineage (NCBI taxonomy): Bacteria > Bacillati > Actinomycetota > Actinomycetes > Mycobacteriales > Corynebacteriaceae > Corynebacterium > Corynebacterium sp. MSK122. The sequence goes on from NZ_JASPHV020000022.1 coordinate 27,300, forward strand.
GCAAGCCTCACCAATTTCGCAAAAGTGACCTTACGCACACACCTTCTTATATATAGTTATTCTCACAACTGAAGTGCTGCGGCGGCTTCCCCTGCTACCGCAACCTTCACTTTCCTCTCACTCAAGGAGAAACCCCACCATGAAAAAGTTCACCCGCTTCCGGATTGCTACCGTAGCTACCCTCTCCGCCGCGGCACTCGCCCTCACCGGCTGCGCCGCCAACTCGGACGGCGACTCCTCCAAGGCAGTCGGCGGCCTCGACATCGAGGTTAATCCGGCTGGCGACTACAACGAAAAGTCCCGCGACGAGCTCAAGGACGACGGCGAGCTCACCCTCGCCCTCAACGAACTCACCGAGCAACAAAATACTTTCCACGCCAACATGACCACCGATACCCGCACGGTATGGGGTTGGTATAACCCACAGCTGGCGCTATACGACGGTGAGGGAAACTACACCCCAAACCCCGACTACATCGATGATGTCAAGGAAGATAAGAAGGGCGAGAACACCGTCGTCACCTTCAAGGTCCACAAGGATGCCACCTTCAACGATGGCACGCCTATTGACTGGAAGGCCTTTGAAAATACCTGGCGCTTCAACAACGGCAAGGATGAAGACGTCCAGGTAAACGCCACCGATGGATTTGAGCGCATTACCTCCGTGGAAAAGGGCGCTACCGACAAGGACGTCGTTGTTACCTTCGACGGCCCCTACCCGTGGTGGCAGGGCCTCTTCAACGAGCTTCTCCACCCCGCCATCGACAGCCCAGAAAAATTCGACAAGGCATATCTAGGCAAGCTGAACCCGCAATACGGTGCCGGCCCATTCAAGGTAGAAAACGTAGATTTCAAGGGCGGCACCCTCACCCTCGTGCCCAACGAAAAGTGGTGGGGCGATAAACCGAAGCTAAAGAAGGTCAGCTACCGCGTCATGGAATCCCAGGCCACAATCAACGCCTTCCAAGCCGGCGAAATTGACGCCGCCGGTGTGGCCGATAAGAACAGCCTCACCATTGCCGGCGAGATGGGTGATGCCATCGACATCCGTGCCGCACTGCGTCCCGCCAACGTCATCTTCACCCTCAATTCCAAGGCACCACAGCTCAAGGACGAGGACGTACGCCACGCTGTCTTCTCCGCCATCGACCGCGATCAATTGGCCGAAATCCGCTATAACGGCCTGGGCTACGAAGAGGAGATGCCGGGCTCCCTTACCCTCTACTCCACCCAGGAGGGCTACAAGGACAACATCAAGGACGTCATCGAATTCGATCCTGAGCAGTCCAAGAAGCTGCTAGAGGACGCCGGCTACCAGCAAGGCGATGATGGTATCTACGCTAAAGACGGCGAGAAGCTCTCCCTGCGCTATATCCTCATCGGCGACGATGAAGTGTCGAAGTCCCTTGCCGCAGCGGTACAAAAGATGCTGAAGGACGTCGGCGTTGACCTCAAGATTGAAGAGCGCCCTTCGTCCGAGTTTTCCAAGGTAACCTCGGAGCGAGATTTCGACCTATTCCTTTCCGCATTTACCTCCTCTGACCCGTTTGGCGTCGCCTACTTTGGCCAGACCTACGCCAGCGATTCCACACTGAACATGTCGAGCACCGGCACCAAGGAATTCGATAAGAAGATTGAGGAGCTGCAGAACCTGCCGACCAAGGACGAGCAGATTGACCGCGTCAATGAACTCGAGTCGGAGGCCTTTGGCCACTACGGCATCCTTCCCTTTGCCAACGGCCCACAGATGGTCGGCGTGAAGAAGGGCCTAGCCAACTATGGCGCCAACGGCTTCGCCATCCTCCCCAAGGAAGATATCGGCTGGGAGAAGTAGAAGCACTAAAAGCCCCTAGCGCAATACGCTAAAGCCTCCCGCGGCCTCCCCAACAGGCGACGCCGCGGGAGGCTTCATTTTGCCCGTAAAGTCCACGCATGCGGCATCAACTACAAGCGGCTGCTCCGCGCGCAGCTTCGGTGGCCAGAGAGCAAAAAATCCGCCCCACCCGAAGGTGGAGCGGACTTTTTAAAGCTCTACTGAGCCGTTACGGGGTATCGATTACTCGATAACCTTGGTAACGCGGCCAGCGCCGACGGTGCGGGAGCCCTCGCGGATAGCGAAGCGCAGGCCCTCGTCCATAGCGACCGGCTGGATGAGCTCAACGGACATCTCAACGTTGTCGCCAGGCATAACCATCTCGGTGCCCTCTGGCAGGTGAACAACACCGGTAACGTCCGTGGTACGGAAGTAGAACTGCGGACGGTAGTTGTTCATGAACGGGGTGTGGCGGCCGCCCTCTTCCTTCTTCAGGACGTAGACGGAACCCTCGAACTTGGTGTGCGGGGTGTAAGCGCCCGGCTTGATAACAACCTGGCCACGCTCAACGTCCTCACGCTTGGTACCACGCAGAAGCAGACCACAGTTGTCGCCAGCCTCGGTGTAGTCCATCATCTTGCGGAACATCTCGATACCGGTAACGGTGGTGGTCTGGGACTTCTCCTGGATACCGATGATCTCAACGTCCTCGTTGACGTTCAGACGGCCACGCTCAACACGGCCGGTAACAACGGTACCACGGCCGGTAATGGTGAAGATGTCCTCGATAGGCATCAGGAACGGCTGGTCGGTAGCGCGCTCCGGATCCGGGATGGAGTTGTCGCAGGCTTCCATCAGGTCAACGACGGACTGTACCCACTTGTCATCGCCCTCGAGAGCCTTCAGAGCGGAGATGTGAACGATAGGAGCTTCCTCATCGTAGTCCTGCTCTGCGAGCAGCTCACGGATCTCCATCTCAACGAGCTCGATGATTTCCTCATCATCAACCATGTCGCACTTGTTCAGCGCAACGAGGATGTAAGGAACGCCAACCTGGCGAGCGAGCAGAACGTGCTCGCGGGTCTGCGGCATCGGGCCATCGGTTGCAGCAACAACCAGGATAGCGCCGTCCATCTGAGCAGCGCCGGTAATCATGTTCTTGATGTAGTCGGCGTGGCCCGGAGCGTCAACGTGTGCGTAGTGGCGCTTCGGGGTGGAGTACTCAACGTGGGAGATGTTGATGGTAATACCGCGCTCCTTCTCCTCAGGAGCCTTGTCGATCATGTCGAACGCGAATGCCTCGTTCTCCTCAGGGTACTGGTCAGCCAGAACCTTGGTGATCGCTGCGGTGGTGGTGGTCTTGCCGTGGTCGACGTGTCCGATGGTGCCGATGTTCACATGCGGCTTCGTACGCTCGAACTTCTCCTTTGCCACTGTATGTCCTCCTGGACTATATGGTGGCTACGACCTTCGCAGCCACGTGGTTGACAGTTGTCATTGGCACCCGACCCACAGTATGTGGGGCAAAGCGCTAATGACGCTTTCTTTACGTGCCAGTTACACGATCCTAGATTTATGTCGCGGTTTTTTCAAACCGCCGTTATAGGAGGTAACCCCGCGAAAAATCGCGGCCATTTCCCTCGACAAGAATCTTTTTAAAGGATCCTGGGAGGGTAACGGCCGGCTCAATTCACAACTTAGAAGCCTAAGCTGCAAACTCAGCCCGCCGCTACCCTGGCCCAGTTGTCCCGCCCCGCGGCGGGTCTGGCATCTACTGGCGAAGAGTACCAGCCCGACTAAACGCGGAGGAGACGGGGCTAGCGCTTAGTTGGCGCCGCCGGTGCGCTCCTCGATGATCTCCTGTGCCACGGAGGAAGGAACCTCTGCGTAGGAATCGAAGACCATGGTAAAGTTTGCGCGGCCTGCGGTGGAAGAACGCAGGTCACCGATGTAACCGAACATCTCGGACAGCGGCACCTTAGCCTTAACGACCTTCGCACCGGAGCGGTCTTCCATAGCGAAGACCTGGCCACGGCGGGAGGAGATGTCACCGTTAACGGTACCCATGTACTCCTCAGGGGTAACAACCTCAACAGCCATCATCGGCTCGAGTAGAACCGGCTTAGCCTTGGCCATTGCTTCCTTGAAGACCTGGGAGCCGGCCAGCTTGAAGGCCATCTCGGAGGAGTCGACGTCGTGGTAAGCGCCGTCTTCCAGGGTGGCCTTGATGTTGACCATCGGGAAGCCTGCCAGGTAGCCGTACTGCATAGCGTCCTGGATACCAGCGTCGACGGAAGGAATGTATTCCTTCGGAACGCGGCCACCGGTAACGGCATTCTCGAATGCGTAGGTTGCGGACTCGCCCTCTTCCAGGGTCTCTGGGTCCGGGTTGTACGGCTCGATGGTGCAGATAACCTTTGCGAACTGGCCGGAACCACCGGTCTGCTTCTTGTGAGTGTATTCCATGGACTCAACCTTCTTGCGGATGGTCTCACGGTATGCAACTTGCGGGTTACCGATGTTTGCCTCGACCTTGAACTCGCGCTTCATGCGGTCAACCAGAACGTCGAGGTGGAGCTCGCCCATGCCGCCGATAACGGTCTGGCCGGTCTCTTCATCCAGCTCAACGGTGAAGGTTGGGTCCTCAGCAGCAAGCTTCTGAATGGCGTTACCCAGCTTCTCCTGGTCAGCCTTGGTCTTCGGCTCGATGGAAACCTTGATAACCGGATCCGGGAAGTCCATGGACTCGAGGATGATCTGGTCATCCTTGTCACACAGGGTGTCACCGGTGGTGGTCTCCTTCAGGCCAACAACTGCGTAGATGTTGCCGGCGTCTGCCTGCTCAACAGGGTTCTCCTTGTTGGCGTGCATCTGGAAGAGCTTACCGATGCGCTCCTTCTTGCCCTTGGTGGAGTTCATAACCTCGGTACCCGGGGTGACCTGGCCGGAGTACACGCGGATGAAGTTCAGCTGGCCGAAGAACGGGTGAGCTGCAATCTTGAAGGACAGCGCGGAGAAGGAAGACTCCACGGAAGGCTTACGGGTGAGCTGCTTGTCCTCGTTGCCGACCTCGTGGCCGATAACCTCGCCAACGTCTAGCGGGTTAGGCAGGAAGTCAACAACAGCGTCCAGCAGCGGCTGCACGCCCTTGTTGCGGTAAGCAGTACCGCAGTAAACCGGGTAAACCTCGGAATTGATGGTCAACTTACGGATGCCGGCCTTGAGCTCGTCAATGGTCAGCTCCTCGCCGCCGAAGTACTTCTCCATGAGCTCTTCGTCGGACTCAGCAACGGTCTCAACCAGCTTCTCGCGGTACTCTGCAGCCTTGTCCTTGAGGTCCTCAGGGATCTCCTCGTAAGTAGGCTCAGCACCGGTCTCGACCTTGCCGCGCCAGGTGATTGCCTGCATGTTCAGCAGGTCGACAACACCGTCGAAGTCATCCTCAGCGCCGATAGGCAGCTGCATAACCAACGGCTTGGCACCCAGGCGGTCAATGATGGTCTGAACGGTGAAGTAAAAGTCTGCGCCCAGCTTGTCCATCTTGTTGACGAAGCAGATACGCGGAACGTCATACTTAGCAGCCTGACGCCACACCTGCTCGGACTGCGGCTCAACGCCTTCCTTACCGTCGAAAACGGCGACGGCACCATCAAGAACACGGAGGGAACGCTCAACCTCAACAGTGAAGTCAACGTGACCCGGGGTGTCGATGATGTTGATCTGGTTGTTGTTCCAGAAGCAGGTCACGGCAGCGGAGGTAATGGTGATGCCGCGTTCCTTCTCCTGTGCCATCCAGTCAGTGGTGGAAGCACCGTCGTGGGTCTCGCCCACCTTACGGTTGATACCGGTATAGAAGAGAATACGCTCGGTGGTGGTCGTCTTACCAGCATCGATGTGGGCCATGATGCCGATGTTGCGGACCTTGTTCAGGTCCTTAAGCACTTCTTGTGCCACGTTTATACCCCAACTTAATAGTCGTCGACGCCGTGACCAGGTTTCTGGCTATGACGCCTGCATGGATAAGGTCATGTATATTTTTGCCACTATTTGGCCGTCCTCGGAGCAGCCTGCCCCGAGACTTCCATCGCTTCAGTGTACTGGACACTCCACGATGCCGCTGGACTGGGCAGGGATACCGCTCAGAGATCACACCCATTAGGGCAAAAAATGGCCCAAGCAAGAGATATGGAGTTTTGTGTTGCCGCGGCGGGAAAACTGCCGACAGCCAGCGCGAAACTTGTTTCTCGTTGCTTGGGCCATTGATGTGGGTGCTGAAATTACCAGCGGTAGTGGGCGAAGGCGCGGTTGGCCTCTGCCATCTTGTGAGTATCCTCACGACGCTTGACGGAAGCGCCGAGGCCGTTGGAGGCATCCAGGATCTCGTTTGCGAGACGCTCGATCATGGAGTTCTCGCGACGCTGGCGGGTGAAGGTCACCATCCAGCGCAGTGCCAGGGTGTTAGCGCGGTCAGGGCGCACCTCAACCGGCACCTGGTAGGTTGCGCCACCGACACGGCGGGAGCGAACCTCGAGGTCTGGGCGGATATTGCCCAGTGCCTTCTCCAGGGTGCCAACCGGATCGGTACCGGTCTTCTCGCGGCAAGCCTCGAGAGCGCCGTAGACGATGCGCTCTGCGGTGGACTTCTTGCCGTCCTGGAGGATCTTGTTGACGAGCATGGTGACCTGCTCGGAGTTGTATACCGGGTCCTTGACTACAGGACGCTTCGGAGCAGCATTCTTACGCATTGTTTATTACTGTCCCTTCTTTGCGCCGTAACGGGAACGTGCCTGCTTACGGTCCTTGACACCCTGGGTATCCAGAGCGCCGCGGATGATCTTGTAACGAACACCAGGAAGGTCCTTCACACGGCCGCCGCGAACGAGGACCATGGAGTGCTCCTGCAGGTTGTGGCCCTCGCCCGGAATGTAGGCGGAAACCTCAATACCGGTGGTCAGGCGAACACGAGCAACCTTACGCAGTGCGGAATTCGGCTTCTTAGGAGTGGTGGTGTACACGCGGGTGCACACACCGCGACGCTGCGGGGAACCCTTCAGCGCAGCGGTGGAAACCTCTTTACGCTTATCGTGGCGGCCCTTGCGGACCAGCTGCTGAATAGTTGGCATTTAACAGTCTTTCTGTCGAATCGCACCACTACCAAGGAAAAGAACCAAACATGCAAAAATGGGCGCTCTTTCCCGGGGCGCTGCCGCATGTCCAGAACTCTTTCCAAGGTCGGTGCCTTGTTTAGGATCAGACTCTTCACCGCGCGCCGTCATGGCACGCATAGTGAACTGAGGTTTAGAGTACCAAACCGACCGCGCTTTATACAAAACGCGATCGGCGGCTTCCTCCTGCTAGGACCATTCCCAGACCAGGTCCGCCTCAGCGGCCTTTGTGGCAAAGTAGTCCTTTTCCTGTTCTTCCCACGTTTCAAACCACGGCTCGTAGCCAGGCTCACGGGCGATGGCGCGTTCGCGGCGTTGGTTCCGGGGGCCGTCGATAAGCACGCTTACTACCGCTCCCCTCTCCTTGGCCGCGGCAATATTGGCGGCGGTTACCGAGCCCACGCCCTCCACGATGAGATCATCGCGCACATCCAAGCTGGCCCAGTCCCCTGGGGCGCCTGCTTCCCAATCCCAGCGCCAGTAGCCGGGGTTCATGGTGCGCAATACTTGCTCGGCCACCATATCCGAGCCCTTATCCAGGCCATGCCAGCCGGGGTAAAACTCATCGAGGTGCACTACCCGCCAATTGGTGCGCTCGGCCAGTGCGGCGGAGGTCCAGGTTTTGCCGGCGCCCGAGGGGCCGTCGATAAGCACGGTTACCGGCTTGAAGGCACGCTTTCTAGCTGCCGCCAGCGTGACAATATCCTCTAAAAGGCGCTCTTGTTGGCTATCAAAGTCCATGGTCGCTCAATCACTGCTTTCGCGGTTTATAGGCCGAAGAATCTCCAGGCCCCAGTGAGTACCGAAACTACCACCGGTACGAAAGCGAAGACAGTACCTAAGGCCATAATCCACCCATCGCGGGCCCGCAGCCGGGACTCGCGCGCCCATGTGCGCTTCCCGCCGCTCGGCGGGGTGCGCCCAAATCCGCGCGCCTCCATAGCCGTCGCCAGCTTGCCCCCGCGGCGCAGCGCGATAACCAAAAGCCCAAAGGACATGGTGAGCAGATGCTTCAGCTTGCCGACGTCCGTCAGTCCCCTCGCCCTGCGCGCCATACCCAATGACTGCCAGTCGGACTGGAAGAGCGTCATCATGCGCACGCCGGCGACCGCACCAACAACAAAGCGCGAGGGCAGCTTGAGGATCTGCGAGAGCGCATCGCCCAACTCCGTCGGATCAATATCGCGAGCCAAGACCACCATGGGTAAGGCCACGGCAAACACACGCAGCGTGATAGCAATCGCGAGGGTCAGCGAGTTCTGTGTTACCGCGATGAGCCACCAGCTCAAGTACTGCCTGCCACCAGGCTCGCCATATAGCAGCATCGAGATGCCAGAAATCGGCGCTATAAGAAAGAGGAACCAACCGGCCTTAAAAAGCCGCACCCATGACACCCCGCACAGCGGTGCGAGGATCAGGGTAAGCGCCAGCGATACCGCGGCCGAGACCCAGTCAATAGATCCCAATAGAGGGGTAACCCAGATAAACATCAAAAAGATGCGGCTAAGCGGGTTAGCCCCGCGCAAAAGATTAGGCACCGGACACCTCCACTCGGCAATCGCCCAAGGCCTGGATGAAAAGCGGGTCATGGGTGATAGAGGCGATAGTGGTGCCGTCATCTGCCAATTGCCGCAGCAAGCGCACCAGCTCCACAAACGTTTGGGGGTCTTGCCCAAAGGTGGGCTCATCCAACAGCAATACCGACGGCGCGGTCACCAAGGCAGTGGCCACTGACAGGCGCCGTTTCTCGCCGCCCGAGAGTGTAAACGGGTTGGCCTCCAAGAGATGTTGCAGCCGCAGTGATTCCACCAACTGCGCGATCCTTTCCTCCGGCGGGTCAACGCGCATTACCTTGGGCGCAACGCGCAGCTCCTCGGCCACCGTGCGGGCGACGAATTGATGCTCCGGATTCTGGAAGACAAAGCCAATGCGGTCCGCCAGTTCGCGTGATTTCCAGCGCAGCGGCGACCCCTTGACCCCGCGACGCACGAAATCGGCCACCCCAATCTCACCGGATTTTGCCGGCAGCAACCCGGCCATGGTCATCAACCAGGTGGACTTACCCGCGCCATTCGGCCCGGTAATGACCGTGGAGGCTCCCGCCGGCAGCGCAATCGTGCGCGGCGGACCATAGCGGGTGACGAGGTCGGTGCTCCACAGCGCGGCTTCGCGCTGCGCAAGCTCGGCCTCGCCAAGGCGTCGCGCCTGCGGCAGGCCGGAGACCTGGCGGCGCTTAGCCACCTCCGCGAAGGAAGTATCAGCCACGATGCGCCCGCGGTCCAGCTCCACTGCGCGGTCGAGCACCCCGTCCCACGCCGCGTGCTGGTGCTCTACCACCACGAGCGTCGCGCCGGTTTCTTCCACCAGCCTCGCCACGGCGCGCACCACATCGCGTGCGCCGGTGGGGTCAAGGTTGGCCGTGGGTTCATCGAGAAGTACCACGCCCGCCCCCATAGCGATGACGCCGGCGAGCGCCAAGCGCTGCTTCTGCCCACCGGAGAGCCGCTCGGTGGGAAAATCCAGGTCCACGAAAGGCCCAACCAGTTCCTTGGCTGCGGCCACACGGCGCCAGATTTCCTCGCGCGGATACGCCAGGTTCTCGCAGCCGAAAGCAATGTCATCGCCAACACGCGCGGAGATCACTTGCGAGTCTGGATCCTGAAGCACCAGCCCTACTGGGATGGTACGTCCGGGCTCCTCCACCATGCCGGTGGAATCTTCTAAGAGAATTTCACCAGTGCGGGTTCCTTCCTCATCGGAACCCAGCACTCCGGCCATCGCCGCAAGAAGGGTAGACTTGCCCGACCCGGAGTCACCGGACAGCAACACCCGCTCGCCTGGCTCAATGAGCAAGTCAATATCGGCCAAAGCCGGCTGCTTTCGCCCTGCATGGGTCCACCCAAAGCCACGGGCGGTTATCTTGGTGGCATTTCCCGCCAGCGTTGAAAAATCGGACACCGAAACAACACGCCCTAAGCGCGCTGTTCACGGCCTGCGGCAAAGCGATCCAAGGCACCGGTCTTAGCCAACGCCTTGACCACAAAGTAGCCCAGCGCACCGGACAAAATAGCACCGGAGACGCTCAACGTAGCCAGGTAGATAACCTTGAACTCGAAGCTACGTGCCAGGTTGCCGGAAAGAAATAGCTCCAAAACGAATGCACCCCAACCGGCAGCCATGCCGGCCAAGATAGATACTCCCAGACCAAACTTACGATAGAGGAAAATGGCCAGGATGATCTCCACACCAATGCCCTGCGCGAGGCCGGAGTACAGGGTGCTAATGCCCCACTGGGAGCCCAGCACCGCAGAAACAGTTGCCGCCAGGACCTCAACATAGATGGCCGCCCCCGGCTTGCGAATAATCAGGCCGCCCAGCACTCCACCGATAAGCCAAATACCCGTAGCAATGCCTCCTAGGCCCGGGGTCACGGCGTCCATGGCCTCAAACCAGGCATAGCCCACTGCATTCCACCCCAAGAACACAAAGCCACAAGCCACGCCTAAAACGGACGCCACCACAATATCGACCACGCGCCAATTCAGGCTGCGCTTCGGGGCAGCAGACGCACGTGTAGTGGTAGTCATAATTTCCTCCCTCTCGCCGGCATTATCCGGATCAGGTTCAACGGTTCGCCACAACTTCTGTGGCATCTCAGCCTGACACAGCTGCAAAACAGAGCAGCGCGCAAGCACCCGTGAAGTGTGCAATTTTCAACGACTTAGGCCGCACTCCTTTAAAGGTGTCTGGCCAAAAGCTGCATTCATACTAGCAAAGCAGTCTAGCGATGCTCCCTATCCATCGAAACAGCCCCGCCTTCCTATCGTTGAACTGCTCCCCATTAGTTGGACTGAGAGATTAGTTTCCGATTAATGGGGAGTAGTTTTCATTGAGAGCTCGAAGTTTGGTGAGTGAGCATCAGCGGGAGCAGTTGGTTGAACTATTTGAGCAAGGCATGGGCTATCGTGCCGCTGCTACTGCTCT
>NZ_JASPHV020000023.1:0-38120 GCF_030229435.2 Corynebacterium sp. MSK122
TCATTTTCAGACAGGGGCGGGAATAAGCCATACCGAAGCCAGCGACTAGTTCTACTGTCCTTTCAGACGGAGGGAACGGAAATAAACATAGCCCGCCCAATCGGGTGGACAGACTATGAATCTTCGGTGCCCTGAGGTGGAACTGCTAACAACGAAATGGGGGGGAGCGGGGGCAAAGTCAATAATTCGAGTCTGGCATAAGTAGATAAGGATTGCCTAACCTAATACTGTTTCAAGTTATGTTCCCGATCGGGAATCGGCAACGGAAGCGAGGCGGCGACGATGAACAGAAAACGTGGATCGACCAGAGAACCCCTCTCCGGAGGGGGAGTCGGGGACGCGGGCCCGGACGGGACGGGCGACGGCGACGCCGTGGCATCGCAGACGGACGATGGGCGGTTGGTACACGTCGCACCGGTCGCAGCGGGTGGCCGACCATCCACCCGCGATATGCTCGGCGGCGCCATCGTCGAAGTGCGGCGCAACCCGGTGTCGTCGCAAAGCGGAATCGGCTACGAATGCCCGGACATCGACGTCGTACGCGAGGTGTGCCCCTCGATCCTCGGATATTCCTACCACGTCGCCTTCGATGCTCTCCCCGATGAGTCGGTGGAGAAGATCCGCACGTCGAGACTGTACGCGATGCCCGTCGTCTCCGGTCTGCTCGCCCGTCTCGGGGCGGCCGTGACGTCGCGGAAGGCGCGGGCGATGCGGGGTCGGCGGCCGAGACAACCGTCGTCCGGGCGACTGGCCCGGGTTCCTACAAAATGACCGCGGCCATTGCCGCCGCCACCGTTGCGTCGGTCACGGGGAAGCCGGTCGCGCCGGGGTGCCGGGATCTCGTCGGCCACCCCCGGCTCCTCGAACCGGTCCTCGCCTTCGCCCGCGATGCGGGCATCCATATCGAAACGCCGCATGACAACCCGACCACGGGGCCACTGCCGGCAGCGGCCCACTGCGACACCAAAGAAAAGGAGAAACGATGACGGATCAAGCTGAACGGGGTGCGGCGATCGTCGTCCGCGACCTCACGAAGAGCTACCCGATTGCGGGCAAAGCCGGCACCGCGCCCGAAGGCGGGGCAGGTGCTCCGCCGGACGGCGGGCGTAAGGGAAAGCGCGGCGCCCGGATGCGCAAGCATGTGCTCGACGGCGTGAGTTTCACCGTGCCCGCCGGGTCGATCGTGTCGTTCCTCGGCCACAACGGCGCAGGCAAGACCACCCTCATCCGAATCCTGTCGACGCTCATCACCGCAGACTCCGGCGAGGTGAGCATCTTCTCGCGCGATGTGAAAGAGGATCCGGCGGGCGTGCGCGCCGACATTGCCACCACCGGCCAATTCGCGGCGATCGACGAGAACCTCACCGGCCGGGAGAACCTGGAGTTCTTCGGGCGTCTGCGCGGACTCGACCGCGCCGACGCGGCCGCCCGCGCGACGGAACTGCTCGCGCAATTCTCGCTCGCGGACAGTGCCTCGACGTTGGCGTCGGCCTATTCGGGTGGTATGCGGCGCCGCCTCGACATCGCCGCGTCGCTGTGCGTCGTGCCCAGGTTGCTGTTCCTCGACGAACCCACGACGGGGCTGGACCCGGTCAGCCGCGAAGAGTTGTGGGGCTTCATCCGGCAACTGCGGGACGACGGAATGACCCTGGTGCTGACCACCCAGTACCTGGAAGAGGCGGAGGCGCTGGCAGACCACGTCCATCTGCTCAAGGACCGCCGCATCGTCGCCAGCGGAACGCCGGAGGAATTGCGTCGCGACTTCGGGTCGCACGTGCTCCGCGTGTCCTTCGCCACCGCCGCCGGGGCGGAGGCATTCGCCCGCTGCCTAAGGGGAGCGTGTCTGGACCGCGCCCGCGTCGCGGGGAAGATGGTGTCCCTCGACGTCGACCCCGGACCGCAGGTCCTCGAGGCGGTGGCGCGGGCGATGGAGGCCTCGGAAGCGTTGCCGGATTCGCTGAGCGTGTCGCCGCCCACCCTTAACGAGGTGTTCATATCGATGAACGCGGGGGGTGCGGCGCGATGAGTGCGACGTCGGTCGCGGCGTTCCTCCGTCGGGATCTGCTGCTGTTGCGACGCAACACCGCGTCGCTGATCTCCATGTTCGTCGTTCCTCCCCTCTTCCTGCTGTGCCTGTACGCGGTGTTTGGGTACTCAGCAGGGCAATCCGGCTTCGGGTACCTGCGTTTCGTGCTCGGCGGCTGCCTGTTCCAGGCGGCGATGTTCACCGCCGCGGCGTCGGCGATGGCGGTGGGACAGGACGTCGAATCCGGGCTCGTCGACCGTGTGCGCGTGTTGCCCGGGGCCACGGGCGGCTATGTCGCCGGCAGGCTCGCCACCGATGTGCTGCGGATGTCCGCGTCGATCGCGGCGCTGCTGATCGTCGCGTGGGCCTGTGGCCTCGACATGGCTCTCGGTGACGTCGCGTGGACAGTCCTGTGGTCACTGCTCGCTGCCGCGGTCCTGTCCCTGGTCACGGACGGGGTGATCCTGATGGTGCCCGCTCCGGTGTCGACGGCCTCATCGATCCAGGCGCTGGAAATGCTGCTGCTCATGTTCTCCACCGCGTTCATTCCGACGACCGCTGTGGACGGCTCCCTGCGCGACATCGTGCGCCACATGCCTTTTTCGCCGGTGATCGAGGTGATCAGGGCGGCGTCCCCGGGCGCCTTCCCGAATCACGCCGGGGAAGAGGCCGCCCTGTGGCTCGGTGTCGCGACGGTCGTCGGAATCGTCCTGTTCATCCGCCTGTTCACCTCGAGGAGCGAATCATGATCGACGCCATTTTCGTGCATCTGCGGCGCATCGTCCACACTTGGCTGCGGCGCCCTGACTTCTGGTTCATGACGTTCATTGCTCCGCTCGTGTACCTGTTCATCGTCAACCGCATGTTCGGTAGCCTGGTCAGGCAGCTCACCGGAGAGTTCGAACTCCGGAACGCGGTCATCCTTGTCGTAACGGCGTGGGCGTTCATCTTGGCCATCACGGGATCGTCCACCGTGTTCGTTGAACGCAGCAATGGCCTCCACGAGCGGTTGATCACAATGCCGGCACCGTACGCGGCCGTGCCGACCGCACGGATAATCGCCGAGTTCATCCGGATCATGGCGATGACGATCGTCGTCGCGGCGGTGGCCGCCTTGCTTTCCGACGGCCCCCTGGAGGTGTCCTGGTGGTGGAGGATCACGGTGACCGGCGCGATGGTTGCCGCGGCGGCCGCATGCACCGGCACGTACATCGCGTTCTCCATCACCAGCCCCCAGGGATCCGTGGCCCTTATCCCGTTGATAATCGTTGCGATGTTCGTCAACACGGTGCTCATGCCCGCCGACCACTTCCGTCCCCTCCTGCGCGGAATCGCCGGGCACACCCCCGTATCCGCGGCCGGCGAGGCCGTCAACGGTACCGGGGCTGCGGGTCTGGTGGTCTGCGCGGCCTGGTTCTTTGGTATCGCCGTGCTCGCGGCGTGGGGCATCGCCGTGAAAACGAGGCCGGGGGAGTCTGCATGACGGCCCGCGAATCCGAGCATCTAACCCGAAACCGCCGCGTGGACGCGGCCCACACACCCGGAGACAGAACCAGATGAAGTCGATCGCCCAGATCGTCCAGAACAACCGCAGGCTCCTCGCGGCCTACGAGGACAAGGTCCAGCCGAGGTTCCTAAGCCGCTATGCGCGCGAACCGATGGACGCCGCCGCCGTGTACCGGAAGCTCCGTGCGCTGGATCCCGGGCCGGATGCGCCGGCCCGGGTCCTCGACCTCGGTTGCGGAACCGGGTGGCTCGCCCGCACGCTCGCCGCTGAGTCTCGCTATCGCAGGGCGAACATCGTCGGCTACGACCTGTCGCCCAATGCGATCCGCATCGCCCGCGAACGCGCCGCCGCCGACGGGCTCGGGGCCCGGACGGAATTCCACGTTGCCGACATCCTCACGCCGCTCGCGGGAGAGCCCGGCGGGGCCTGTGAAATCTGGGTGTGTGGCGCGCTCCACCAAATGAAGGATGCGGGAGCCGCGCTCGGCAGGGTCTCCGGGCTGCTCGCCGACGGCGGCATCGCTTACGTGCAGACGTTCGTCGAGGATCCCGACGTGAACGAGCGGGTCGACATGGCCGTCATGGCGAAGATGGGCCACCGGGTGTTCCGGGGCAGCGAGCTCGAGGACCTCGCCGAAGCCAACGGGCTGAAGCTGGACGGAGCCTCACGCGCCGGCATGGTGTATTTCTGCACTCTCGCGAAGAAAAGCGCGATCGGGGAGGCGGGGAAGTGAGCGCCGTGGACGGGACCGTCGGCCCGTGGTCGCTGCTCGCCCCGATCCGGACCCGGATGCGTGCGGTGGTCGCGTTGTCCGTCCTGTCGTCGGTGGCTACCGTCGCTTCGCTGGTCGGCATCATCGACATCGCGATGACGTACCCGGAGGCCCCGGTGCATCGGACGTGGTTGGCCGTGGTTGTCATCGTCGTCGCCGCGACGGTGCGAATGGCTGCGGACGGCGCCGCCGGCATGCTCTCGCACCGGGCGGATAACGACCTGCAGCTCCACCTCCGGCGCCGGTTGGTTGCCCATATCCGGAAGCTGCCGCTGGGTTGGCTGGACGCCCGGCGCTCGTCGGGGATCATCGGGTCGGTTGAGAAGGACGTCGCGGCTGTCCACCAGCTCATGGGCCACACCGTCGGCGAGACCGTGGTGGCGGTGCTGGTTCCCCTGCTTTCCCTCATCGCGCTCGTCGCGGTCGATTGGCGGATCGCGGCGGTGGCGGTCGTCCCGGTGCTGGTCACCTTCGCCCTGATGGGCGTGATGATTTCGCGCGGAGCCGGTCTTCAGCGCGACTACGAGCGAGCCTCTGAAAAAGTGACGGCTGCGGTCATCGAGTTGGTGCGCGGCATCCCGGTGATGAAGTCCTTCGGACGCGCCAGCCAGGGCGCGGGCCGCTACGATGCCGCGGCGTCGTCGTTCGTCCGCGCGTGGTCCGCCTGGTCCCGGCAGTCGAACATCTATCTCGGGCTCATCGACGTGGTGACGTCCCCGATCACGGTCCTCGCAGTGGTGTGCGGCGCCGGCCTCGCTTTGAGGGACACCGCGGGCGGCAAACCGGAGGGTCTCGTCGCCGGGCTGGTTCTCGGCCTTGGACTCTCCGCGGCGATCGTGAGGGTGGCTATGAACTCCGAACCCATCATCGCGGGGATCGCCGCCCTGAAGTCCATCGCGGAGGTGCTGGGCACGCCGCCGATCACCGAGTCCGCCGAGCCGGTGCCCGTGCACGGAGGCGCGCTCGAGGTCCGGAACCTGGTCTTCTCCTACGGGGATGGGCCGCGGGTCCTCGACGGGATGTCCGCGACGTTCGAATCGGGGGCCCTCACGGCGCTGGTGGGACCCTCCGGTTCCGGAAAGTCCACCGTCGCCCGGCTGTTGGCGCGTTTCCACGACCCTGTCGAAGGCTCGGTGCTGCTGGGCGGCGACGATCTTCGCGACATCGCCGTGCGCGACGTGCACCGTTCGGTGTCGGTGGTGTTCCAGGATCCGCAGTTGCTCACGCTGCCCTTGCGGGAGAACATCCGGCTGGCCAGGAGAGACGCCACCGACGGCGAAATCATGGCGGCCGCGAAGCTCGCGAACCTCGATACGGTCATCGCGGCGCTGCCGAAGGGCCTGGATTCGGTGGTCAACGTCGACGTAACCTTTTCCGGTGGTGAGGCGCAGCGCGTGGCCATCGCGAGGTCGATTGTCACGGACGCGCCGGTGCTCATCTTCGACGAGGCAACCGCTTACGCGGATCCGGCTTCCGAGGCCCTCATTCAGTCCGCAATCGAGCGTTTGGCTCGTTCGCGGACGGTGATCGTGATTGCGCACAGATTGAGCACGATCCGCAACGCTGACCGCATCCTCGTTCTCGATGGGGGAGCGGTCGCGGAGGCGGGCACCCACGACGAGTTGCTTGCGCGCGGTGGCCGCTACCGGGATCTGTGGCGCGCGTTCGCCCTCGACGACGAACCATCCGCCCCGCGGGGCACTGAAGCAGACGATGAAAAGGCAGGGAACCGATGATCCGGGACTTGTGGTCGATGACGGATCGGCACTCGAAGATGACGCTGGCGTGGCTCATTGCGTTGGCCGCGCTTGCCGCGCTGGCACAGGGAGCGGCGTTCGTCGCGCTGCTGCCGCTGCTGTCGGCTCTGGCCGAGGGAGATGATGCGACGGCGTGGCGTTTCACCGGCGTCATCGCCGGCCTCGCGGCCGCCCATGCGGTGCTGTCCCTCGCCGCGGGGACGGTCGGCAGGGCGAATTCCGCAGCGGTGCTGTCGTCCCTGCTGCGTTCCCTGGGCGAACGCGTGCTGACGTTGCCACTCGGGTACGTCACCAAGTCCACGGCCGGCCGCTTTTCGGAGATGGCGTCTTCGGGCATGGCGTTCGCGGCGTCCGTGCCGCACGTGATCCTGCGGCCCGTCATCGCCGCTGTGGTTACGCCGACCGTCATCGCTCTCGGAATTCTGGCGATGGATTGGCGCGTCGGGTTGGTTCTCGTCGCGTCGGCGCCGGTGCTCTTCTTCGCCTACCGGGCCATTGGCCGGGTCGGCGGGGAGTCGGACGAAGCGCATGCTGACGCCGTCGCTGCCGTCTCCGGCAGGCTGATCGAGTTCACCCGCGGCCAGCAGGTGATTCGCGCCGCGGGCGACGGTTCGGCGGCGGACGCGATGGTGGATGAGGCGATCCAGGCCCAACACGATGCGTTCGCGAAGGCGACGTCGACGCAAGGCGCGGCCATCGGACGGTTGGGCTCGGTCGTCCATGCGGTGTTCACGGCGGCGGTGGTCGTCGCCGTGGCGGTCGCCGCGACGGGCGGGATGTCACCGGCGCATTTGGCGCCGATGCTCATTGTGGTCGTCCAGTTCACCGGACCGATCACCACGGCGGGAGCGTTGTCCGGCGGTTTCGGCGCGGGCCGCAACACGTTGGCTGCGCTGCGTGAGCTGCGGGCGATCCCCGTCCTTCCCGAGCCTGCCGCACCGGAGCTGCCCGACGGGCATGACGTGGAGTTCCGCGGCGTGAGCTTCGGGTACGGGGAGAAGAAGGTCCTCGACGGCGTCAGCTTCCGTGCGCCTCAGGGAGCGCTGGTCGCCATAGTGGGACCTTCGGGGGCGGGCAAGACGACGGTCATGCGGCTGCTGTCGCGGTTTCATGATCCGGACTCGGGGGAGATCCTCATTGGCGGGGTGCCCTTGCCTCGGATCGGCACCGACGGCGTGAACTCGCTGGTGACCCCGGTGTTCCAGGAGACGTTCCTCTTCGACGCGTCCGTGCGGGACAACGTGGTCTTCGCCGACCCCGGATTCGGTTCCGGGCCCGGCGACGGAGACCGCTTGCGCGAGGCCGCCCGGCGATCCGGGGTGGACCGCATCGTGGAGCTGCTGCCTTCCGGGTGGGATAACCCGGTGGGGGAGGAGGGGACGCTGCTGTCGGGAGGCGAGCGGCAGCGCGTCGCCATCGCCCGGGCGCTTCTGAAGGATTCCCCGGTGGTGCTTTTCGACGAGCCGACGTCCTCGCTGGATGCGGCCACTGAGCGGGCGATTGTTGGCACGATGGAAGCGTTGCGCGGCGATCGCACCGTGATCGTCGTCGCCCATCGCCTGCACACCGTCCGCGATGCCGACCTCATCGTCGTGCTTTCGGAGGACGGGACGGTCGCAGAACGGGGCACGCACGATGAATTGCTGGCGAAGGGCGGCCGCTACGCCGAGTCGTGGACGTGCCGGACGGGAGGCTCCCCGGGCGCCTGATCCTCGTCCGTCGAGGACCATCGCTCCGGTCCGGTACCGGTGCAGTGGTCCCGCCACGCCGTCCCGGTCAGCGGGTCCTCGACGATGCCCTGGGCGACAGGGTCGTAATTGAAGCCGTAGTGCTCGGTGCGGTGGGCGGGGCACACGTCTTGGACGGTGATGTTGGTGACGCCGGGTTCCCGCACGAAGGAGTTTTAGTGGGGGAGCACGGCATTGTCGTGCCGCGTGCCCAGGAAGGTGTACCGCACGCCCGGTCGAGTGATGTCGCCGATGGTCAGCTCATTCAGCAGCATGGAACCGGAGATCTGCTGTTCCCAGGCAAGCGCGTTCGTTTTGCCGGCGTTTCGGGAGTATCCGTGGCGCATCTCGGGGTGGACGTCAAAGCGATCGGCTGCGCTGTGCGCCCGGGGCCCGTGGTTCGAGGCACCGGTACCGATGAGCTGTTCGACGACCCTGTCCCCGCCCAGCTCCCGGATGTAGTGGTGGGGCAGGGGTCCGCTGCCCTGCGAATACCCGACGAGGTTGACCGCCGGGGCTCCGGTCGCGGCCAGCACCCGGTCGACGACGGAATCCAGTGTTTTCGAGCTGTGGCGGATGTCGCCGCTGAACACGGCCCATTCGACGGGGTGTCCATCGACGACGAGCGGGTTGTCGGTGAACGTGTAGGCGCACAGCCCGGCCCGGGCGAGGCGGGACGCGAGGCCCGCCCATTTCGCGTAGGCGTCCTCCCCGGTCCCGGGAATGAGGATGACGGGCAATTCACCGTCCCGGGGCGGCACCGGAAGTCGTTGGTGCCGGGGGCACCAGACCGGGTTTGGCCATGGACAGGGCCCGGACGGCCGCGGGTGAGGTTTGCCGGCGGCCGGGCCACCGGTCGGGAAACCGCCGTCCGACAGCGACGAGGGGATTCTCGTTACCTCGTCGGGGGTGTTCCTATATAGGTTGTCAACTCCGTGGGTGGGCTTGTTGGGGGTGTGAAGGGTTTCTGCTTCGTCTCGTAGATGTTGTTTTGGGTACCTTGAGGAGCCGGTTGGGCTTGCTGTGCAATCGGCTTGGATGGGGGTCTGGTGGCTTTAGGCTGCTGCAGCCTCCTGAGCTGTAGAGATGTCTCGGTAGTGCTCGCCGTTTCGCATCATGGAGAAGAGAGCGTTGAGGCGTCGGCGTGCGAGTGCGACGACTGCGGTGTTGTGTCTTTTGCCTTCTTTGCGTTTTCGTTCATAGAATTGCCGGGAACGCTCGTGGAATCTGGTCGATGCAGAAGACGATTGCCATAGGGCGTTCTTTAATTTTTGTTGCCAGCGCGGTTGGGTGAATTCGGCATAATGGACGTTCCTGATTGATTTGTCCGTGGTGATAGGCCTGTATAGGACGCTAGGTGCGCTGCATCGGGGAGGTCGGACATATCGCCAACAGTCATGAGGATCTGTGCTGCGCTACGTGGGCCGATGCCGGGCATGGATAAAAGAATCTCGGTTTGAGGAATGTCTTGAATGAGCTTGAGTACCTGTGCTTCTATTTCCTTGCGATGTGCTAGTTTGGCCAGTGCGTCTTTGGCGGACATTGCTACGCTAAGTTCGGGGTATTCTGCGCCGGCAATGGACACGGTCTGTGTGTGGATGGCAGCAAGCATGGCATGGATGACAGGCTCGGGATTGCGCGCTTTGTGACTGCGCGCAAAGGCTGCTAGGCGTGTTTTACCGATGCGTCGAATCTTGGTGGGGCCGCCGTATTTTGCAAGTAGGTGGAGGATCCATTTTCGGTGAATCATCTGTCCGTGCAGGACATGGTCGAAGGCAGGATTGGTTCCCACGAGCGCGGATCGCATCTGGTTAATTAGGCGTGTGTAGGCTCGGGCGAGGTCTTCGTCGATACCGTTGAGAACTTTTGGCTGGGTAAAGACTTCCTCAACGCGGTCGACGCTGCGCAGGGCGTCTGGAAGGTTAAGACCGGCATGGGCGATGACGTAGGCGTCGCGTACATCGGTCTTGGAGTTGCCGACGTGGATGCGAGAGAGCTGTCGCATCGCAAGCCCTGGTAGATAGCGATCGTCTGCCCTATGTGTTGGGCGACTGCGACGGTTAATCGGCCGATGTTGTTGGGTTGATCGACAATGACAAGGACCGAGGTGTTGTCGGCGAGGAATTGGCCGAAGAGCTTGCGTAGCGAGCCTTCATGCTGATTGATGCGTTTGGGCAGGACTTGTCTGCCTTGGGGATCGAGGACGCAGGCGTGGTGGAAGTATTTGCCGACGTCCACGCCAATGACGAAGTCATAGGCCATGGGTGTGTTCCTCCTAGCGATGAATTAGAAGTTGGACTATTTGAGCTTCATCGCTGGGGGTGGTCGGACATACTTAGTACTGGCATCTACATTACTGTGAGACCTCATACCACCTGGGCTGGGTCAGGTTCCTATTGAGCTGTTTGAGTATGTCACTGTCTTCGGCGGCATCACCCCCGGATCATTTTCAGACAGGGGCGGGAATAAGCCATACCGAAGCCAGCGACTAGTTCTACTGTCCTTTCAGACGGAGGGAACGGAAATAAACATAGCCCGCCCAATCGGGTGGACAGACTATGAATCTTCGGCGCCCTGAGGTGGAACTGCTAACAACGAAATGGGGGGCGATGTTGGACGGGAGCGGCATCTACAAGGTTGCGCGGCAGCGCGCCGAAGAGATGTTCGGCTCGCAGGTGCTGCATCCTTTTGGTCCCGACTGGGACGTATTCAAAGTACGCGGCAAAATTTTCTTGCTGTTGACAGCGGTGACCGGTCAACAGCAAATGATCATTAAGGCCGAGCCGGAGGACTGCCAAGCGCTACAGCAGCAGTATCCATTCATTGCGCCGGGCTACCACATGAATAAACGGCATTGGGTTTCCGTCTATCCACACGCAGAGCTGCACCAACAGCTGATAGAGGAGTTGGTCACGGATTCTTATCGTTTGGTGGTAGAGAAGCTGCCGAGAAGGCAGCGGCCGATCGAGCCGTCCTCTGGACACTAAGGCCTTTGCGTTTAGGACAGTGACGAGTCACTTTAGAATTAAAGCCAAGTTGATAGAATAAATCCCATGACCGAGCGCGATGACTACTGGCTGGATGATGAAGAACTCACATCATTTATGTCTCTAATGAGCGTAAATATTCGCTTAACCAATATTTTGGATGCTCAGCTGCGCGATGACGCAGGCTTGAGCTTTTTTGAATATACAGTGCTATCTCGGCTATCGGAGGCGGAAAGTCGCGAGATGCGTATGCGCGATTTGGCGATTACCGCCAATGGATCTTTGTCCCGCTTGAGCCAGGTCGTTACGCGCCTAGAAAAGCAGGGGTGGGTCGTGCGCCAGCCGTGCCCGACTGATGGCCGCACCACCATGGCAAAGCTCACGGATAGCGGCTGGGACAAAGTAGTAGAGACTGCGCCTGGACACGCTAAGCAGGCGCGGAAGTCCGTCATGGATAACCTCACCCGTACGCAGATTCGCCAGATGCTGCAGATTAATCAGCGGATCATTAAGGCCATCGAGAATGATGAGCGCTACGGCGGGCGCTATTAAGTAGCGAAACGAGCAGGGCTATTTCTTGGGATAGCCGCGGCGGCCCGAGACGGTTTTATCGAAGGGGATCCAAAACCGTAGGTCCGCTTCCTGGTTTTTGGAGATACCGATACGCGGTCCGCGCACCCATTCTGGTTCGGTGGTTCGCTCGACAAGCTGTATCGGGTGGTGGTTGTCTTCGAGCGTGAAGCCGAGGGCCTTGCCGAGGTTTCCCGGTCCGCGGGCGAGGTTATGAAAATCGGTGGTGCCACGGCGGGCGAAGGCGGTGTCGGCGCCCTCGATGATTTCACCGCCACGCAGCAGACAGCCCTGGCCAGTGCCTTCAGGGGCACAGACGATATTGACGTTGCGGTGGATGCCGTAAGAAATATAGACGTAGAACCTGCCCGGAGGACCGAACATGGCCGCATTACGCGGGGTTTTGCCATTGAAGGTGTGTGCCGCGGAGTCCTCGGCGCCTAGGTAAGCCTCGACCTCAGTGAGGCGGATGCTCACCCCGGCATGGGTGAGGGTGCAGCCGAGGAGTTGGGGAGCGACGGCGTCGGCAGTCAGGGCAAAATCAATCATTAACCACGAGCGTAGTAGCGCTTACCTGCCACGGGGGTGCGCAGGAGGCGATCCAGGCTCACAGGTTCGAGGCCCTTGGCGCGCAGGCCATCGATGACACAATCGGCGGCGTCCACGGTGGTGGGGTGGATATCATGCATCAAGACGATGGAGCCGGCGCGGGCACCCTGCACGGCCGAGGAACAGACGTGCTCAGAGTTGCGGTCTTTCCAATCCACGGTGTCGACGTCCCATAGCGCCTGGGAGACGCCCTTATCGCGGGTTACCTGATCCACGGTGGCGTTGGTAGCGCCGTAGGGCGGGCGTACCCAGCGCGTGCCCTGGCCGGTGGCCTTCTTAATAGCGGCGTTGCCGGCGTCGATCTCTTGGGATACCTGCTCGTAGGACAGCGTATTGAGTTGGCGGTGGCTCTTGGTGTGGTTGCCGATGGTGTGGCCCTCGGCCTTCATGCGTTTGAGGAGCTCAGGGTGCTGCTCAGCACTAGGGGCGAGAACCATGAAGCTTGCATGCGCGTTCTTGGCCTTGAGCTTGTCCAGCAGGCGGTTGGTTTCGGCGCCTGGGCCGTCGTCGTAGGTGATAGCTACGCAGTTGGCACAGTCGACGCCACCACTATTGCGCGTCTCTGTTTTCTTCTCCTGGGCCGGGGTGGGCGCCTTCTGTTTAGGAGCCTTTGGGGAGAAGGCCTTGGAGGAGATGTCCTCGACCTGCGCGCGGGCGTCCTCGATGCGGTGGTTGATGTCATCTTGGATATTCGAGCTGGAGGACACAGGCAGCTGTGGAATCTGCGGCAACTGTGCGTTAGCGGCCGCCGGAACGGCAGCGGCGACGAGCACGGTGAGGGCGGAGGTGAGAATGCGGCGCATAGTCTTCCTAAGGATGAGGGAAAGTGGACACGATGTGCCCATGACCCTAGCGGCTGCGTGTAACTGAAGTGATAGGACATGCCTACAGTGACCAAAGTGATTTGAGTGGTTCAGGTTTGGAGTTACTTCGCCTGCGGTAGTAAAGTACTTAGGCACTGGGGCATTAGCTCAATTGGTAGAGCATCTGCTTTGCAAGCAGAAGGTCAGGAGTTCGATTCTCCTATGCTCCACAGCATGAAGTCCGGCTTCCTCTTCGGAGGGGCCGGACTTTTTACGTGGTGGGGCTCAGGGGGTTGAGTTAGCGATTTTCGTCCATACAAACCGTGGTTTTCGTCGACGGTTGTGCTGGTTTATATGGACGAAAATCGTGATCTGCGAAAGAAGAGGGCGGAAGTGTGCAAGGTCGCGGGGAGAATCTTTCAGTACAGTGAATGGGGAATCATTACTGTCCCGCGATACCACTAGGAGACCAACCATGACCGCCAACGTTCGCTACAGCGATCCCTTTACCTCCGCAGATAAGGAAGTTGCGGCGCCGGAGGGCGCGGAATTCGTTGTGGTGCGCAAGCGCGGCGAGGCTGCGGTAGATGGTGAGGTTGTGAGCTTTCACAGCACCCGCGAAGATGCGCGTGAGGCGGTTATGGCTGGCCTGACCGAGGAATTTAAGACGGCCGTGGATAACGAGCCGATTTACGTCACCCACGCCCGCCTGCGTTCGCTTTAGAAGCGCTTGACCATCACAAAGTGATCCTCGTGGCTGCCCACGTGCTCGAAGCCGAGGTGTTCATAGAGACCCTTGGCACGGGGATTATCGGGGTGGACGGCTAGCGAGATGCCGGGGGCGCGCAGGGTCTGGGCGAGGGAAATGGCGGCGGCGATAAGCGCGGTGGCAATGCCCTGGCCCTTGTAGCGTGCCTCGACCGCGATGGCGAGCTCCGGAATGGCGGGCTCGACAAAGCCAAAGCCGTGATTGTCCTCCGTACCCCAGTTGAGCCACACGCCGCCCGCCGGGACGAGCTCCTGCCAGGCGATGAAACCGCCCTGGTTGGGATCCCAATTTTCCACGTAGAAGGCAAAATCATCGGCGAAGTCGGGGGAGAGCTCGCCGTGCTCGTCACCGAAGGTATCGGTAAGGAAATTGAGGCGGGCGAGGTAGGTGCGGTCAGATTCCTGCGTTGCGCGAAGTTCCATAAGATCCACGATAGACGGCGGGGCAGCAGCGTGGGGTGGGCATGCGAAAATCCCCTCCGCACAGGCTGGTGACCTGCGGGGAAGGGATTGTGCTAACGCTTAGGCTAGGTGGTAATTGCGGACGTCGTGACCGTTAAACTCGCGTTCGATGCCGGCCTCATCCACGGAGTGGAAGGTGGTTCCGTTATCGATGGCGAAGCGCAGGTTGTCCACGCGAGAGGAAGGGTCTTTGGACACAGCACCCGCCGGGAAGTAGTACGTTGAGCCGTCTTTGAGCTTGACGGTGAGGGACTCAAAGCTCATTGTTCATCTCCTTGTAGAAAGATCCCTAATGTGGGAATTCAATCAAGAGATTTTTGTTTAGGCAAAGCAATGAGATCTAGACAACGCTACGCATACCCCCACGGCGGGGTGGTAAGCGTATTTATTCCTAGGTTTACAGGCGGTGCTTGCCCTCGTTTTGGTGGTCATCGGTAACGCGGGTGGTATCGGCCGGCTGAGCTGCTTCTTCCTCGCGGTGCTTGGCCAGCTGCTCATCGATGGAACCGAGGAGCTCCTCATCGCGTACGGCACCTTCTTCAACGAGGTCAGACTGGGTGTCATTCTCGCTGGTGGAGGTGTAGACCAAGGTGGACTCCGGAGCGGTGTGGGAATCGGCCTGGAAGTCATCCACGCGCGGCGGGGTCTGGGAAGGTTTGTCGTTGGAGCGCAGCCAGTAGTAGGCACCGCCGGCCGCAGCGGACAGCAGGGCGATGATGCCGGCGAAGATCCAGCCCTTAGAGGACTTCTTATTCTTCTTTTGCTTCTTGGCTACCTTGGCGGACTTCTTCTTGAGGTTCTTCTGGGCCTTCTGAGAATCCTTCTTTGCCTGCTTGCGGGCCTTCTTAGCCTTCTTGGTGGCCTCTTCCTTGGCGTCGTTCAGGCGCTCGGTGGCGTCTTCGCGGTAGTCGTTGAACTCCGCCAGGGCGCGCTCGAGGCGGGAGTGTGCGGCGCGGGTAACGGCGCCTGCTTGGCGGCGCGGCTCGGCGAAGGTGCTGTTATCGCGCTCGTCCATCTTCTGTGCGGCCTCTTCTAGGGCGGTGTAGGCCTCGCGGGACTTTTCTTCGCGGTAGTTATTGAACTGGCTCCACAGGTTCGATGCGGTCTTAAAGGCCACGTTTAGCGTGGTGGGGTTCATGGGGTGGAACACTCCTTAACTCAGATTTATCAATTCGCTTTCACCCAGCATAGTGACGTGGTGGTTGGTGTACCACCGTTGGCGTCGTGGCGTGCAGGGGGAACGCGCTAGAAATAGACCGCTTGGTTCAGAATTAACGATTATTATTCACCCGATTTTTCGCCAACCTCGCAGTTTGCAGGCTTGCAAAGGTATCACCATTGCAGACTCGCTACCGCGCAAACTGAACAGCTTGGTACGTTTTTCTCAACACACCAACGACGACCAGCAAAGGAGGTGACCATGAGCCCGCGACTTTCGGCTTCTGCGCCCTTGGACTATGAAAGTGAAGAGGAAGCACATGCGCCCGAGCGCCTTGCCCTTTCCTTTGAGGTGATCCCGCCGCGCCACGATGCCGATGCCGCCAAAATCGACCGCTTACTAGAAGTCCTGGAAAGCTATCACCCTGATTACATCGCGGTGACCAGTTCCCAGCGCTCCGGTTGGTTGGAGGGAACCGCGGCCTTCATTGAGAAGATTTCGCAGAACACCTCTATGCGTCCCCTGGCGCACCTGGCCTGCACGGCCGGGACGCGCGCCGAGCTCATCGGGTGGATTAATCGCTTGGTGGATGCCGGCGTGCGCGGCCTGCTGGCCCTGCGCGGCGATCTCCCCGAAGGGGGCATGCCCGAGCACTACCTGCAACATGCCGATGAGCTGGTTCGCCTCATCCGCCAGCTGGAAAGCCACCAGGCGGCCCGCTTTGCCGCCGGCCGCCTCGCGGTGAGCGTGGCGTGCTACCCCAGCGGCCATGCCGAATCCAAGAACGAGGACGAAGACTTCGACGTCCTGCTTAATAAGCAGCGCCTCGGCGCGGACTTCGCCATCACCCAGCTTTTCTTCGATGCGGAGGACTTTCTCCGCTTCGCCCAAAAGGCGAAATTGGCCGGGGTGAAGATCCCCCTCATTCCGGGGATTATGCCCATGACCAGCCTGCGCCGGTTGGAGCGAATGGGGCAGCTGTCCGGGCTGACCGTACCCGAGAGGGTGCGCAACCAGCTCGCGGCAGCGACAACCCCAGAAGAGGAATACGAAATCGGCATGGAGCTTACCGCCCAATTGGCCCGCACCATCGTGGCCGGCGGCGCGGACGGCCTCCATATCTATACCCACAACAACCCGGACATTACGCAAGACCTGTTATCTCGAATCGGAGTAGACAATGACCAACACTAACTTCCCCCAGGCGACGATTGAGGGCTACCCTCGCGTCGGCGCTAACCGTGAACTTAAGCGTGCGCTGGAATCCTACTGGGCCGGGCGCATCGATGCGGAAACCTTCGAGTCCGCCGCACATTCCCTGCGCCTGGATACTTATAACCGCCTGCGCGACCTGGGCCTTACTGAGGACTACGCCATTCCTGCTGACGTCGCCTACTACGACCAGGTGCTCGAGACCGCACTGACCGTTGGCGCCGTGGCCGGCGAGACCCTGGATGATGAGTTCACCTTAGCCCGCGGCAATAAGGACACCGCGCCGCTGGAAATGACCAAGTGGTTCGACACCAACTACCACTACATCGTCCCGGAAATCGCCGATGACCAGGACTTCAAGGCGCACCCGCAGCGCGTTATCAAGCTGGTAGAAGAGGCCCGCGCGGCAGGCCATACCGTGCGCCCATACCTCGTCGGCCCGGTTACCCTGCTGGCCCTGTCTAAGCAGGCAGAGGGTGCTACCAAGTCTCCGCTCGACCGCCTGGATGATGCCGTCAAGGCATACCAGGAGGTACTGGCCGAGCTGGATAAGTCCGGCGTGAAGTGGGTACAGCTGGCCGAGCCTGCCCTGGTAGCGGACCTGACCATTGCCAATGATGAGGAACTGGCCGCCCATACCAAGCGCGCCTATGAGGCCATTTTGGGCGCGGACAACCGCCCGCAGGTATACCTCACCACTCCGTACGGTTCTGCCCGCAAGGGCCTCGACGTTCTGGCGGAGCTCAAACCAGAGGCTGTCCAGGTGGACCTTTCCGTAGGCACCCTGGCACTCGATGAGGGCTACCTCGAGCGCGTGAAGAAGCTGAACTCTCACGTGGTTGCTGGGCTTATCGACGGCCGCAATGTCTGGGCCGCCAACCTACGCGACCTGCGCTCCAAGTACGAAGACCTGGAGGACAGCCTCGATTCCCTTTCCGTGTCTACCTCCGTATCCCTGCAGCACGTGCCACACACCGTGGAGGCGGAAACCAAGCTGCCGGCCGACGTCGCTACGTGGTTCTCCTTCGCCAACGAGAAGGTCAAGGAAGTCGTCGCCCTGTCCCAGGGTCCGCTAGAGGCACCGGAGGCATATAGCATCAGTGACCGCGCAGTGCGCACCCGTGCCGAATCCGAGCGCATCCACAACGCGGCGGTGAAGGCGCGCATCGAAAAGCTGCCGGCCGGCGAGGTTAAGCGCGAGCCTGCCTTTGCTGAGCGCAACGAGGCGCAGAAGGAACTAGGCCTGCCGCAGCTGCCAACCACCACCATCGGCTCCTTCCCCCAGACCAAGGAGATCCGCCAGGCGCGTGCGGCGCACCGCAAGGGCGAGCTTTCCGACGCCGACTACAACGCCGCCCTCAAGGACGAAGTCAAGTCCGTCATTGAGCTGCAGGAGCGCCTCGGCCTCGACGTCCTCGTCCATGGCGAGCCGGAGCGCAATGACATGGTTCAGTACTTTGCCGAGCTGCTCGATGGCTTTGTCACCACCGAAAACGGCTGGGTCCAGTCTTATGGCTCCCGCTGCACCCGTCCGCCAATCGTTGTGGGTGACATCTCCCGCCCGGCTGCGATGACCACCGAGTGGTCCAAGTACGCGCAGTCGCTCTCGGAGCACCACGTCAAGGGCATGCTCACCGGTCCGGTGACCATCCTGGCCTGGTCCTTCGTGCGAGATGACGTACACCAGTCCGTCTCCGCGGATCAGCTCGGCGTCGCGCTGGCAGATGAGGTGCATGACCTGGAAGAGGCCGGCATCGACATCATCCAGATCGACGAGCCCGCCCTGCGCGAGCTGCTGCCGCTGCGCGAGGAAGACCGCAAGGCCTACCTGGACTGGGCCGTGCGTTCCTTCCGCCTGGTAGCCCTCAAGGCCAAGCCGACCACCCAGATCCACACCCACCTGTGCTACTCCGAGTTCGGCCAAATCATCGATGCCGTTGCTGGGCTGGATGCCGATGTCACCTCTATCGAGGCGGCCCGCTCCCGCATGGAGCTGCTGGAGGATATCGACGAGACCTTCCACTCCGAAATCGGCCCGGGCATCTACGATATCCACTCCCCGCGCGTGCCTTCCGTGGCGGAGATGGCCGAGCTCATCCGCGCCGCGCTCAAGCACGTGCCGGTCGAGCGCCTGTGGGTTAACCCGGACTGCGGCCTGAAGACCCGTGGTTACGAGGAGACCGAGGCTTCCCTGCGCAATATGGTGCTAGCTCGCGATGAGGTGCGCGAGTCCCTCTAAATCCTCCCTTATCGCACCACAATCCCGGCCGGGTAAAGAATAAAAGTTCTTACGTGGCCGGGATTTCGCGCTGTGCCTTGCGGCGCTTATTGATCCAGCCGATGATCATCGGCAGCACGGAAATTGCCACCACGATCAGCATGATGATGTCGATGGAGTGGGCGATGCCCGGGATGCCGCCCAGCAGGACACCGACGAGCAGCATGGAACCTACCCAGCCCACGCCGCCGAGGATATTCCAGCGCAGGAACGAGGAGTAGCCCATTTCTGCGGTACCCGCGGCGAAGGGGACGAAGGTGCGCACAATCGGCACGAAGCGGCCCAATACTAGGGCTACCGGGCCGTGGCGCTGGAAGAAGTCTTCCGCGCTATCGAGGTGTTCGGTGCGCAGGACGCGGGCATCGTCCTTGAAGAGCTTGCGGCCAAAGCGGCGGCCCAAGTAGAAACCCACCTGGTCGCCGGCGAAGGCGGCCACCGCGGCCACGACAAAGAGCAGCCAGGCGTTGATATCGAGTTCGTGGCGCAGGATGGCCGCGGTTACGAGCAGTGAATCACCCGGCAGGAATGGGAAAAGCACGCCGGACTCGATGAAGATGACGACGGCGACGCCGAGCAAGATATAAGGTCCGAAACTCTGGAGCAGCGAGCCCGCGTCCATGAGGTTGTGGAGGGAGGACAAGAAATCCATGTGCGGATCCTTTCTTAGTAGCTCTTTTAGTATCCTCCGCAAACTGCAAAGTGGCTGCGAATCCGCTGGGTGTCCGAATGGAACCGGTATGTTTCTTTTCTCCTCCTAGCTTCCGGGTAAGAAACATCACTAGCGTGGGAGTATGAACCACTCCGCATTCCGCAATAGTCAAGACACTTTTCTCTCCGACGCCCTCGCTGGGCTCATCGCTAACCACCCCGATGCTCGCTGGCACGACGTCGGCTTCATCGGCCGCACCACGCCGCTGCGCACCGCGGACGGCGATCCGGCAGTGGCGGTGATTTCCGGTGGCGGTTCCGGTCACGAACCGATGCACGCCGGGTTCGTCGGCCAGGGCATGCTCGCAGCGGCCTGCCCGGGACTGCTGTTTACCTCCCCGAACGCGGTCCAGGTCAGCGAGGCCACCCAGTGGGCCGACCAGGGCAGGGGAGTAGTCCACGTGGTGAAGAACTACACCGGTGACGTCATGAATTTCACCGTCGCCCGCAACGCCGCCGAGGCGGTAGATACCCGCACGGTGCTGGTGGCTGATGATATTGCCACCGATGGCAACGAGGACGGCCCCGGCCGCCGCGGTACCGGCGCGACCATCCTGGTGGAAAAGGTCGCAGGCGCCGCCGCCTACCGCGGCGATGACGTGGACACAGTCGCTGAGTTGGGCAAGCGTGCCGCGGAGAATTCCCGCAGCATGTCCGTGGCGCTGGGCGCCGGCTTCATGCCGACTACCGGCCGCGAAACCTTCGATCTCGAGTCCGGCCAGATGGAGGTGGGCGTGGGCATTCACGGCGAGCCGGGCACGCACACCGAGCAGGTGGGTAGCGCGAGCGCCATAGTGAACCAGGTCCTGGAAAAGATCGTGCCCGCCCTGGACCTGGGCCGCGGCGATGAGGTGGTGTGCCTGGTCAATGGCCTCGGCGGCACCACCCCGCTGGAGTTGAGCCTGCTCTTTGGCGAGGCCTCCGCGCAGTTGGCCCAGCGCGGCATCACCGTCGCCCGGTCGTTGGTGGGCTCCTACGTCACCGCGGTCAATATGCACGGCGCTTCCTTTACGCTGCTCAAGGCGGATGCGGAGCTGCTCGAGCTTATCGACGCCCCCACCTCCGCCCCCGCCTGGCCCCATACCCTAGGCGGCGCCAAGGCGGTGGAACCGGCCACCATCACCTTCCAGGATGAACTGCCCAGCGAGGGCGAGGAGAACCAGTGGCTCACCGCCTTTGTGAAACGCCTCCAAGCTTCCTTTGAGGCGCTGACCGAGCTAGACCGCAAGGCCGGTGACGGCGACTTTGGCCAGAACATGGAGGAGGCCTTCGGCGGCATCGAGCTTCCCCTGCGTGGCACCGATACCGAGATCCTCACCGGGCTGGCCAAGCGCCTGCTTGTCCTCGCCGGCGGTACCTCCGGGGCCGTCTTCGGCACGCTCTTTACTGAGCTGGCCCGGGCGGAGTCGCTGGCGGATGGGCTTACTGCCGCGGCCGACCTCATCCACGAGCTTGGTGGCGCGAAGCGCGGCGATCGCACCATGCTCGATGCCCTCATCCCGGCCGCCGAAAAGGCCCGTGAACTGGGGACGAAGGATCCGGATGCGGAGACTTTGCAGGCGCTTTTCACAGCAGCCCATGCCGGCGCCCTCGCTACCGAGGACCTCGCCGCGAAGAAGGGCCGCGCCTCCTACCTGGGAGATCGCAGCAAGGGAGTAATCGATCCGGGCGCCATCGTAGTCAGCTGGCTTTTCGGGGGAGAACCTCTTTCAACGCGCTAAGCGAGCGCAGATCCCCATTGCCGCCACGGTCGAGGTGAAGCGCGTGTAGCCCCGCCGTGCGCGCGCCCTGCACATCGTTGGTGAGGGAATCGCCCACCATAAGCGTGTCCGCGGGGGCCGTACCCAGCTGATCGCAGGCGGCGAGGTAGGCCTCCCGCTGCGGTTTGGGGCAGTCGAGGTCGACGGCGGGGATGAGGTGGACGTCGGCAAGCGCAAGGCCTGTCGCCTCCAGCTTTGCCTGCTGCATCTCGCGCTCGCCATTGGTGAGCACGCCCACTTGGAAGCCGGATTCAAGGGCCCAGGTGAGGGTGGGCAGGGCGTCGGCAAAAGCGCGCCACTGCTCCCGGTAGGCGGAAAGATAGCCGTCATAAGCGGTCAACGCCTCGGCATCGCTCATCTCCCGGCCGAGGAATTC
Organism: Corynebacterium sp. MSK122; assembly: GCF_030229435.2. NCBI lineage: Bacteria > Bacillati > Actinomycetota > Actinomycetes > Mycobacteriales > Corynebacteriaceae > Corynebacterium > Corynebacterium sp. MSK122. The sequence continues at coordinate 21,482 of NZ_JASPHV020000023.1, forward strand.
GCGGCAGCGCGCCGCCCGCTGGCCTTGGTGGGTGACCTCGCCGCGCTCGTAGGCGCTGAACCACTTGCGCTCGATGGCCGCAAAGCGCGCATGCTGACCCTCGGGCAGGCCCAGCTCGCGGCACCACTGATCCACCGCGTCCCGGGCCGCGCCGGTGTGGTCGAGCAAGGTGTCATCCAGATCAAAAAGTAGCGCGCGAATCATGCCTTCAGGCTAGCGCGATCGCTGACAGCGTTATGTCATGCGCGGCAGGCGCGCGTTAAATTCTTTACAATGGCTGGCATGACTCAGAAGACCGCAACTGCAACGATGCATACCAACTACGGCGACATTGTTATCGATCTCTTCGGTAATCACGCACCGGTAACCGTTGAAAACTTCATCGGCCTGGCCAAGGGCGAGAAGGACTACTCCACCCAGAACGCAAAGGGCGAGCAGTCCGGCCCGTTCTATGACGGCGCAATCTTCCACCGCATCATCGATAACTTCATGATCCAGGGCGGCGACCCCACCGGCACCGGCCGCGGTGGCCCGGGCTACCAGTTCCAGGATGAGTTCCACCCGGAGCTGCAGTTCGACCGCCCATTCCTGCTGGCCATGGCCAATGCCGGCCCAGGCACCAACGGCTCCCAGTTCTTCATCACCGTGGCGCCGACCCCGCACCTGAACAACCACCACACCATCTTTGGTGAGGTTACCGATGCTGCCTCCCAGGAGGTTGTGTCCAAGATCGCCAAGGTTGATACCGACCGCATGGACCGTCCGCACGAGGACGTTGTTATCGAGTCCATCGATATCGCGTAATCGCCTTTTCCCTCGGGCCCGTCACCGCATTATCCATGCGGCGGCGGGCTCGTTGCAGTTTTACCCCGAGCCATCCACCACTAGACCCCGCCTCAAGGACTGACAACTTCATGACCACGGTGAGAAACTATCTCCGTACTACCCCGGCGACCGCGCTCATCGCCGCCGTCTGCATTATTTCCTGGCTCATTACCGCCGTGCAGGCCCGCACGCTAGGAGCCACCTTCTATGATTCCCCGCTCGCAGCGGATTGGGGCCTGTGGGGACCGGATTATCCCTTCCGCCCTCAAGCTGCGCTGTCTTCGGAGTTTATGCACCTAGACGCGGGCCACTTGGCGGTGAATATGGTCATGCTCTTGCTCATAGGCAGGGAAGTGGAGCGGGCGCTTGGCACTGCGCTGTACCTCGCCGCCTACCTCATTTCTTGCCTCGGCGCGTCCGCCATGATCTTGAAATTCGACTTCAATACCCCCACCGTAGGCGCTTCCGGTGCGCTCTTCGCGCTCATGGCCATGCTGGTGGGTGCTTACCGCCAGCGCGGGCTCGATCTCCGCGCGCCCATCGCCCTCGTTCTGGCGAATGTGGCCTATACCTTTCTAGCCGATGGCGTATCCCTGTGGGGGCACTTGGGTGGGTTGTGCACAGGCATCGTGTTGAGCCTTTTCCTCTATCGAAAAAGCCCCACCCTCCGCTGGGGCGGCGTTGCTGCGGTGGCCGCGGTAATCCTCGTGCTCTTAGCCCACCAAGCTGGGTTTTGGGGATAACTGTGGAATTTGATCACCGGAAAGCGTGTGCGAAAGAATTCCACAATGGTTATCCACAATGTGGATAACTACATTTTTGTAATTTACCGAACGTCTTTCCGGAGTTTTCCCTGATCGCGCTGGTCTGGGCCGTGTGAAAGTGTGAAAATCAGCTTGTGGAAGCCCGTGAAAACAGTTATCCACAGGGTGTTAATAATTGTGTGAAATTCACATTTCACAGGTTTTCTCCACAGCCTGTGGATAACTTTCTACCCATTGTGTTAACAAGCCTTATAAATTTGGGCATTGACCTGCATAAGGAGCATTGTGGATTATCAACCTCGCGCTGTGATCGTCGGCGCAGGCCCGAATGGACTCACGGCCGCGGCGCGCTTGGCTATGGCCGGATGGAGTGTGGATATCTACGAGCGCGCCGGCCGGGCCGGTGGTGCGGCAGCATCCTCCGCGGAGATTTTCCCGGGCACGATTGTGGATCTCGGCGCGGCCGGGCACCCCTTTGGTGTAGCGAGCCCGGCCTTTCGCGCCCTCGACCTGGAAGCCCACGGTCTGCGGTGGCGCAATGCGCCTTATCCCATGGCCCATCCGCTAGAAGGCGCGCCGGCCGGGATCTTGCACGGTTCTTTGGCGGACACGGCGGCGGAGTTGGGAGCCGATGCCCAGGCATGGAGGCGGTTGCACGGGCACATCGTCCGCCACATCGATGAGCATGTGGACAATGCGCTTACCCCGTTGGTGCGTTGGCCCGAAAGACCCGTGCGCTTGTCGCAGTTTGGCGCGGCCGGAGCCCTGCCTGCCAGTAGTCTCGCGCGGGCGGCCTTTCGCACACCCCAGGCCCGCGCGCTCTTTGCAGGCAGCGCGGTCCATGCGATTACCTCGCCCACCACGCCTTTGACCTCGGCGTTCGGCCTGCTCTTTGGCGGGCTAGGCATGACCCGCGGCTGGCCCGTGGTGGAGGGTGGCACCGGTGCTCTTATCGACGCCCTCCTTAACCTCCTCCGCTCCCACCATGCCCGCCTCCACACCGGATGCGAGGTCACCGATCTGCGGGAGCTGCCTCCGGCCGAAGCGATCATCCTGAACCTGACCCCGCGCCAGATAATGCGGCTGGGCGGTCTGGAACTGCGGGGCGGCACTCGGCGGAGCCTGGCGCGCTGGCGCTATGGCAGCGCCGTCTTCAAAGTGGACTTCCATCTCAGCGAACCCGTCCCGTGGGCCGATCCGCGCGTGGGTCAGGCCGGCACCGTGCACGTGGGAGGCACGCTGGAGGAGATATGTGGGGCTGAGGGGGACGTCGGCAAACGGCGTATGCCTAAGCGACCCTTGGTATTAGCATGCCAGCAATTTGTTGCCGACCCCTCCCGAGGGCAAACGCTGTGGACCTATGCGCATGTCCCGCGCGGCTATGTGGAGCGCTATCCGGGTGAGGTCACCGAGCTGATTGTCGCCCAGATCGAGCGCTTTGCCCCCGGATTTCGCGATACCATCCTGGCCACCCACGCTACGAGCCCGGCCGATCTGGAGCGATGGAATCCCAATTTAGTGGGCGGTGATATTGCCGGCGGTGCCATGACTGGGCTGCAAACCCTCCTGCGTCCACGTTTGTCGGCCCATCCGCACCGCCTCGCCCCGGGGGTATTTGTGGCCTCTAGCTCCGTCGCTCCCGGCGCTGGTGTGCACGGTATGCCGGGGTGGTGGGCAGCGGAGGAAGCGCTTAGCGCGTGGAACGACGCTGCCAAATAAAGAAGCCTGCGCCGATGAGCCAGAGGGTGGCGGCGGCGAAATACCCAGGGATGGTCGTGGTGCGGGGCAGGTAGGAACTGCCTGGGATGAGCCCGGCAATCACGGGCTCGAGGAGGAAGCCAAGGACGGCGAGATAGTCGAACCAGCGGAACCGTGCTGCGGCCGCGCCGGCCAGTCCCAATACCGGTCCAGAGATGAGCGCCAGGATAAACCACTGGGCGTTGTACTCGAATGCCTCGCGCCAGTTATATACACCGAAGACCACGAGCAAGGCGTAGTGCACGGCCAGCATCAAGACGATAATTCCCGTGCCGGCCAGGAGTGCTTTGCGCCACCGGCCCGGAAAATCCTTACCCATGAGGTAGCTAAAGATTCCCCACACCATGCCCGAGCCCAAGACGTTGCCTAGGTAGTTGCGCACGGAAAGGCGGAGGGGAGCGGCGCCGGTGAGGAGGGTGGCGTCGGCAAACGCGATATGCACGGCCGCGTAGGCAACCGCAATGATGAAGCCAGCAGCAAAAATATGGCGAGACATTTAGCTCCTAGATATGAAAAATCCTCGCCACCTACAGGAAGTAGGGGCGAGGGAACAGGCTGGGAGCTCTAGCTTAGCGCCAACCCATGGTCATCAACAGGCCAATGATGGCGAGCCCGAAGCCAATGCCGTAATTCCAAGCGCCGAGGTCTGCCATGAACGGGATGTCCTGGCCAGCGAGGTAATTGACCACAAGCCACAGCAGGCCGATGACCATCAGGCCCAGCATGATGGCGACGTACCACTTCGGGGTGCCCTCAGAATTGATCTTGACGGGCGTGCGGTTGGTAGTAGAGCTCGAGGTAGGGACGGAGGAGCTCTGGGAAATCTTTGACTTCGGCATAAGATACCTTTTCTAGATTTAAGTTCTTATCTAAGTTCTTACTGAGGCCTTAGGATACCAGCAGTTATGGCTGCGGCAGAAGTGCAGCGGGGTCGAAGTTCCACAGGCGGATATCAATATTTTGATCCTTGCGCATAGTATCGCCCGGGTTCACAGACGCCCAGCCAATCTTATTGGCATCCACCAAGGCACCGGTAGGTGCCGGCTCGCCCACGATGAACTGCCCGGTCCAGCCAGCCTCCCGCAGTGCAGCCTCCGCCTGGCCTTGATTCTTGCGTACCAGGTCAGGGGCCTTAAAGAGCATTCCATTGGATACCTCAACGGTAACGGGCTTGCCCTTTTCCAGCTCCGCGCCCTGATTGGAGACGCTCAGCACCGTGCCCTTCGGCTCCAAGGAATCTACCTCGCGCACGTCTACGTCAAAATCATTCGACTCTAGGCGGCTCTGGGCATCCTCGACATCCATGCCGGCAACATCGGGAACGCGCTTCTTCTCGACGCCCTTAGATACCGTCACCCGCACCTTCGATCCCTTGGACAGCTGCGTGCCGCCGGCCGGGTCCTGCTTGATGATTTGGCCGGCCGGGGACTCATCGTTTTCTTCCGAAACATCGGAATTGAGCACCAAGCCTGCCCCTTCGAGGGCCTGAGCAGCCTCATCCAAGGTCATGCCGGTGATATCCGGAACGTCCGTAATCTCCTTGCCAGAGGAAACAGTCAGCGTAACCGAGGCGTTCTTCTGCAGCTCGGAGCCTGGGGCCGGATTAATGCGAATGGCATTATTGCGTGGAATATCCGGGTTGGCCTCCTCATTGACGGTGACCTGCAAACCCATGTCTTCTAGTTCCTTAACCACCTCGTTGCGCGGGCGGTTTTCCACCTCTGGCACGGTGATTTTGTCCTGGTGAGCCGATTGGGTCTGGCGTGGCTTATCTTCAGAGTCTTTATCGTTGGAGAAGAAATCCCAGGCGAAGTAGCCCACGATGGCTACCAAGAGGGCGGCCAGGAAGGCTGCCAGCCACTTCATCCAGCCGCCACCCTGATTGTCATCGTCCTCGGTGGGGCGGGTGGACTGGATTGGCGCGCGGTGCGCGGCCGCAGCTGGTGCGGCGGCACCGACCATTTCGGTAGGCTGCTCGTCTTCTTCCTCGTTGACGTGCATGCGCGCCGCCGCGGTGATCTGCCCATTGCGCAGGCGTTCCAAATCGCCGGCCATCTCCCAAGCGGACTGATAACGATCCGCCGGGTGCTTGGCCATAGCGGTAAGTACTACCGCATCGATATTGACGCGCTGGGTAGGAGTCAGCGAGGGATCCGCAATGAGCTCCGACGGCGGCGTCGGCTCCTCCTGCACATGCTGATACGCAACCGCAAAGGGGGTTTCGCCCTCAAAAGGCGTATGGCCAGTGAGCGCCTCATAGAGCACGCAGCCCAGCGCATAGACATCGGAGCGGGCATCCGCGTTCTTACCGCGGGCCTGCTCCGGGGAAAGGTACTGGGCGGTGCCGATAACGGCGGAGGTTTGCGTCATCGCCGAGGTGGAGTCATCCAAGGCACGGGCGATGCCGAAGTCCATCACCTTCACCTGGCCGGTGTTGGTGAGCATAATATTTGCCGGCTTGATATCGCGGTGGATAATACCGGCCTCGTGCGAGGCTTGTAGTGCATCCGCTACCGGTTTGAGGATATCTGCGGCCTCTTGGGCGGACAGAGCGCCATCCTCGCGAATGATATCGCGCAAGGTGCGGCCGTTGACCCGCTCCATGACGATATATGGGATGGTCATGCCATCCAGCTCGGTTTCACCGGTGTCATAAACCGCAACGATATTGGGGTGATTCAGCTTGCCCGAGTTCTGGGCCTCGCGGTAAAAACGCTCGCGGAAGTTGACGTCGCGCGCCATTTCCGGTCGGAGCATCTTCACCGCCACTTGGCGGCCTAGGACGGTGTCTTCGGCAGCATAGACCTCAGACATGCCACCGGCGCCGATGATCTCGCCTCTCCGATAGCGGTCATTGACCATCGCTTAGTCACCCTCCTGTGTAAGTAGATCGGCCAAGTCTCCGGGGAGCTCATTAGCCTGCGAGTTTACTGGAGTATCCAGCTCAGGTGTAGTTTCAACGTGCGTATCCTGCGGATTCTGTTGCGTTGGTACGGCCGGGGGCTGTTCCTGGCGAGTAGGCGAGTGGCGCGTGGGTGCCTCGCGGTGAGTCGTGCGCGGGGCTTCTTCCAGATTGGATTCCTGCGGCTCCGTCTCTGTCACCGTCACCGGTTCTGGGGCCTCTTCCGTATCTTCGTCCGGGGTGTCCTGCGGGGTGGTGGTGGGATCGCGGTACTCCGTAACTACCGAGGTCTCCGGGGTGCTAGAGGGCTCGCTGTCGCCCTCGTTATCGCTCAAGTTGTGGTAGGCAGCGTAACCACCACCGGCCACGGCTGCGAGGAGCAGGGTGATACCCAGGCCCTTCAGGAAGGAGGATCCGCCCTTGGACTCCTTGTGCGCAGCAGTGCCCGCAGCCGGATGGATCGTGGTGGGCTGGGCAACGTTGCCCAACATCTCCGTCGATGCGGACGGAGAGGGCTCGGGTGCGCGTTGCGTTAGCGGGGCGGACTTAGGCTGCGGCGGGCGCTTGCCCAAGCGAACTGCGGAGATGGCCAGGGTGAACTCATTGCCATCGGCGTAGCGGGTGGCCGGATCCTTGCGCAACGCAATGCGGATGAGCTCGCGAGCCGGGGCGCTGATATTCGTCGATAGTGGCTCCGGCTCCTGGTTGATGTGGGCCAGGGCGATGGACACGGAGGAATCTCCGGTAAAAGGGCGCTTGCCGGCGAGCATTTCATAGCCGACGACGCCGAGCGAATAGACGTCGGAAGCCGGCGTGACGTCCTTGCCCTGTGCCTGCTCGGGCGATACATATTGCGCGGTACCCACCACCATGCCGGTGCGGGTCAGCGGCACGGCCGCAGCCGCCTTGGCAATGCCAAAGTCCGTGATCTTGACCTGGCCATTTTGCGTAATGAGGAGGTTGCCGGGCTTAATATCGCGGTGGACCAGCTCCATGCGGTGAATGATGGAGAGGCCATGCGCCGCCTGCTCGAGGACGTCGAGAGCGAGCTCTTCTTGCAGCGTATTTTCGCGCGCCAAAAGGTCTGCGAGGGATTCACCGCGCACATACTCCAAGGCCATGAAGCAGAACTTGCGGCCGTTATCCTCTAGCTCGCGGTAGTCATAAGTGGCCACCACGTTCTCGGACTGAATGGATTCGGCCGATTTTGCCTCGTTGCGAAAGCGCGAGAGGAACTCCTGGTTATCGGAAAATTCCGGGCGCAGAACCTTGAGCGCTACCTCACGATCATTGCGGGTATCATCGGCCAACCACACGGTGGACATTCCGCCGTGACCGATGATCCACTGCAGCTCGTAATCGCTGCCAATCAGTGCCTGGAGATGTTCCTTATTCTCGGCGCTATTCATTACTGCTCCCCCTGGTATGCGCGCAGGATAGCGCGGCCAATTGGGCCGGAAACCTTGCCGCCCGTCGCGGACTCACCCAAGTTACCACCATTTTTCACCACGACGCCTACCGCGATATCGCGTTCCGGATCGAAGGCAACGTACCACACATGCGGGGCCAGCCCCTCGCCGTGCTCGGCGGTGCCGGTCTTGGAGGCAAAGCCGTTACCGTCATAGCCCCAGGACGAACGCTCGGAGGCATACATCAAGTCAGTAAGCGTCGCCGCAGTTTCCTCATTAACCGCCTGGTCCGCCTTCTTCGGCTTGGTGGTGCGGACGTCCTTCATCTGGGCGTCGGTAATGCGATTGACCAGGTAGGGCTGCATGCGGGTGCCCTTATTGGCGACGGTGCCCGCCATGACGGCTGCCTGCAGCGCGGTCATGGTGACGTCGCGCTGGCCAATGACGGACTGCGCCGTGGCCGACCCATCCGGCAAATCACCCAAGGTGCCGGCGGAGGTAGACACGCCGAGGTCGTAATTCTCGCCCACGCCAAAGGCCTTGGCGTACTTGCGCAGCTCATCAGCGCCGAGCTGCTCCGACATTTCTACAAAGGCGGTATTGCACGACAGCGCAAAGGCGGTCTGCAGGGTCACCGCATCCTGACCATTGCACTTTTGGTTGTCGTAGTTAGTCAGCTCCGTCACCGTATCCGGCAAGGTAATGACATTGGAACCGGTCAGGGTGGAGGAAGGATCAAAGCCATTGTTAAGGCCCGCCGCGGTGGTGATGATCTTGAAAATGGAGCCAGGAGGCAAGGTCTCTGCACCGGCGTGGTTGACCAGCGGCTGCCCCTCCTGCTCCTGCAGGTTGGCCCAGGTCTCCTCGGCAGAATCACCCATTAGATCATTGGGGTTGTAGCCGGGGTTGGAGGTCATAGCTAGAATCTTGCCGGTGGAGGGCTGAATGGCAACCGCCGAGCCCTCGTAACCTGAGCCCACAAGCTGATCGTAAGCCGCCTGCTGGAGTGCAGGATCGATGGTGACCTCTACATTTGCACCCTGCTTCGGCTTATCGGCTAGAGCATCGAGCCAGTTTTGCTTCATTAAAGAATCATCAGTGCCATTGAGGATGTCATTTTGGGAGGACTCTAGTTCCGAGGCCCCAAATTGGCTCGACAAGTAGCCGGTCAGGTGGCCAAAGGCCGGTGAATCAATGGGGTAGGAGCGCGAGTAGGTCTCGTCTGGGTTCTGCGTCGACTGTGCCAATACGGTATTACCCGCAAAGATTTGGCCGCGCGGGGTGGTCTGCATTTCCATGAAGCCGCGCATATTCCGCGGATTATGGGCATATTTATCTTCAGAAAAAGCCTGAATCACCGTCAAGTTGACCAGCAAGATGGCCGTCAAAATGATGGCGAACAGTGACACTAGGCGGATGGATCGATTCATCGGTGAGCCTCCTGGACCGACGGGAACATGGAGGTATCGCTCGGAGCATTGCCCGAGGTCTCCTGCATGGGGCGACGAGCCGCGTTAGAGATCCGCAGCAGAATCGCCAACAACACGTAGTTAGCCATGAGAGAGGAACCACCGGCAGACATGAATGGCGTGGTCAAACCGGTCATCGGCAGCAGGGCAGAAATACCGCCGGTGACCACAAAGACCTGAACTGCCAAGGTAAGAGAAAGACCGGAAGCCACCAGCTTGCCGTAAGTATCGCGGGTGCGCAGCGCAGTGCCAAAGCCGCGGGTGGCCAGCATACCGAAAAGCACCAGTACGGCGGTTAGGCCAATGAGGCCGAATTCCTCACCGATTGCGGCAAGGATGAAGTCCGAGTGGGCCACCGGAACCAGCTCTGGATGCCCCTCGCCCAAGCCGCTGCCAGAGATGCCGCCCGAAGACATGCCGAATAGCGACTGGGAAAGCTGGAAGCCCGTGCCATCATAATTGCCCAGCGGGTCTAGGAAGTTAGAAAAGCGTTGCTGGATCTTCGCGGAGATCTGATAAATACCAAAACCACCAACGCCAACGAGGATGACGCCGATAAGCAGCCAGCTCACTCGGCCGGTGGCCATGAATAGCATGCCAAGGACGGTGCTAAACAGCAGCAGTGCCGGGCCGAAGTCATTGGAAATGCCCATGATGACGATCGCGATGGCCCACACGATCAGGATGGGGGCGAGGTCACGAAGGCGCGGCAGGGAGATTCCCAGTACGCGGTATCCCGCCACGGTAAACAGGGAGCGCTTCTGCGTCAGCAGCATGGCAAAGAACAAGATCAGCAAGATCTTGGAGAACTCGCCGGGCTGGATGGAAAAGGGACCCAAGTTTATCCAGATGCGTGCCTCCACGTCCGCAGGCTGCGGCCATACCAGCGGCAGGGCTAGCAGGATGAGGCCAGCAGCACCCAAAATATAGGAGTAGCGCGTCAGCGACCTGTGATCCTTCAAAATAGCTAAGACCAGCACAAAGAGTACAAGTCCGACGATGGTCCACATGACCTGACGCACCGCGAGCCCGCTTTCATTGACCAGATCCAGGCGGGCCAACATGATGAGCCCCATGCCGTTGAGGATCGCCACAATCGGCAGCATGATTTGATCGGCATGCGGCGCTAAGAAACACATCACCAAGTGGGCAACGGTGAAGACGCCGATGAATCCGCCGATGAGATAAACCAGGTCCATCGTCAGCGCATTGTCTTGGGATAGCTCCAGGCTGACCAGAGTAATAGCGAAGACAATGGCGGATAGGATGAGCAGGCCGAGTTCGGTGCCTCGGCTAAAAAACTTTTTCACAACCTACACCTCCCGGCAGGTAACGCCAGGCTTGTTTTTCTTGGCATCCTTTTTATCTTTTTGGCTCGGTGCAGTGATACATGGCTTGAGCGCCTTATCGCCCAAATCATTGATCTGTTGCTGCACCTCACCTAGATCACCAGTGGAGAGATGGTCGACGGCGCTGCGTTCAGATTCCGGCAGGTCCGTGACCTTCAGCGGCGTGAAGTCGCCCTCGCACGGCTGGCTGGAAAAGAGCAGCGAGTTGCTGTCATTAATGCACACGTTTTGGTGCGTGGAGTGTAGTTCCTTGCCAAAGACGGAGTAGTCAGCACCCTGTTGGATAGTGATTTCCTGCGCCTCGTTGGTGGACACGTAGTAGTTATTGGACAAGAAGTTCTTCACCCACAGGCCGGCACCAATGACCAGTGCGAGCACGATGAGCAAGGCAATGAGGACCTTCCAGCCGATCTTTCGGCCGGAAGTTTCGTCCTCCGTGTCGTCGTCGGCATGCTCGGGGCGCTCGTTCTCGCCCTCGGCCATGACGGCCGGTGGAATTACTTGCGGCTTGCGGGAGAGCTGTGCCGCCCGCGAAGCAGAAGAATCCGGGTGGGTGGGCTCTTCCGTCGGGCCGGCGAGCGCGCCCACGCGGAACGGCTCATGTTCCTTGGGCTTTTCTTCAGTTACTTCACCGATTACGACGGTGACATTATCCGGGCCGCCCGAACGGATAGCCAGGTCCACTAGGGCGGATCCGGCCTGCTCGATGCTGCCTTGACCCAGCGCGGTTTCAATGGTGGACGCGGTCACGGGGTCCGAAAGGCCATCGGAACACAGCAAGATGCGGTCGCCCGGCTTGGCGTCGAGAGTAAACAGCGTTGCTTCAACCGGACGGCCCGTATAGGCCTTTAGGATGAGGGACTTTTGCGGGTGTGACGAGACGTCGCCCGGGTCCAGCTCGCCCTTGTCCACCAAGGATTGCACGTAGGTGTCGTCCTTGGTGATCTGCTTGAGCTCGCCGTCGCGCAGCAGGTAGCCGCGGGAATCCCCCACGTGACAGACGCCGAAATCCGTGCCGTTAAAGAGCATGGTGGACAGCGTGGTGCCCATGCCTTCGGTTTCTGGATGCGCCTTGACGTGGTCACTGATGGCCTCATTGGCCTGCTCGGCGGCAGCTTCCAGCAGGGCCTTGGTGTCTTCCTGACCCGGATCTTGGTCCAAGATTTCTAGGTGGTTGACCATCAGCTCGGAGGCAACCTCGCCCGCCGCATGGCCACCCATGCCATCGGCCAAGATCAAAAGGTGAGGACCGGCGTAGCCCGAGTCCTCGTTGTTATCGCGAATGAGGCCGCGATCGGACTTAGCAAAGAAGTTCAGCTTCAGTGTCATGCGTTCAACCTCACGGTGGTGCGGCCCAGCTTAATTTCGGAGTCCGCGCCGACTACCTCGGGTTGGTCGATGCGCACGCCATTGACAAAGGTGCCATTGCGAGATTCCAAATCCTCCACAACCCATTCGCTGCCGCGGCGGAATAGCCGGGCATGGTGGCCAGAAGAATAATCGTCGCCCGTGACAAAATCGCAGTCCGAGGCGCGGCCCAGCGTGCAATCCTCCAACGTGCCCAACTCCATATGGGAGCCCTGCAGGGGACCCTCCACGATGGACAGCTGCTTAATCGCTTCCCGACGCCGCGGTGCGCCAACCTTCTTCGACTGCTGGCGGATAGCGCCGGCGGACTTATTGGTATCGCGACGCATGGCGTTTAAGGCCACCAGGATAAAAATCCAAAGCAGAGCCAACAAGCCGATGCGAAGCGCCAGCATGATGACTGCATCCATGGCGACCTCCCTTCCTTAACTGAACTTAGTAGCTGTGCGAATCAAGGCCCGTGATGCGAACCTCGATGTGGGAATGGCCCATGGTGATCACATCGCCATCGGCAAGCAGCCAATTATCAATCGGCGTCTCATTCACCGTGGTGCCATTGGTGGACTGCAAATCCACCAGCACCGCATCCTGGCCGTTCCAGGTGATTTCCGCGTGCTGGCGGGATACGCCAGTATCCGGCAGGCGCAGGTCCGCGTCATTGCTGCGGCCGATAATATTGGAGCCTTCTTGCACGTGATAAACGCGCGAAGAGCCATCCTGCAGCATCAGGTTGACTGCTGGGCCCTGCGGCTGCGGGGCGGGTTGACTATCTGGAGCAATGAAAGCGGTAGTTACCGCGTCATCAGCCGTATTCTCGTGCTGCTCGGTCATCTGGTCCTCCTGACCATCAAAGTCGTGGAAAATAGCCTCAAATCCGGTCTCTTCCGTGGGCTCGTGATCAATAAACGAGGACACGCGAAGCTGACCCGTGCGCAAACCAGATTCTTCTGCCACTCGCACGATCACGGGGCCCGCGAGGGACCATCCGCTATTGCGAATGAAGCGCGACAACTGGTCTGCACAATCGGCCGGCAAATTGCGATCCTGCGACAAGTTCTCCAAATCCTTGGAGGAGACACCCACAGTCATTACGTTCGGACTATAAAGGTTGTCATCGTCGCCGCGCGCGAGATTGTCCTGAGCTTCTTGCTTCAAAAGCTCATCAATTTCCGCGGGAACGACCTTGCCGCCGAAGACAAGGGCCATGCCGTTATCAAGGCCGCGTTGCATGGCGGAGTCCAGCTTCGCCAGCTTTTCTAAAAACGCCACGAGCCATTCTCCTTTCCACCATGCAGCGATCAGTAGCGATCAGTATAGTTTGTTCACTACCTCGAAACGTAGATGGCGACGCGAAAGTTCCCAGAAATTTCCCTTCTCTTTGCCCGAAATAGTTTATTTTTCCTGCAGATTTGTAGTTCTGAGCAGCATTCGTGGTATCTTTATCAAGTCGCTAAGACATCCACACCCTGCCCGGGTGGCGGAATTGGCAGACGCGCTGGCTTCAGGTGCCAGTGTTCGATAAGGACGTGCGGGTTCAAGTCCCGCCCCGGGCACCATGAGCAGTTGTACAAACTGCGACACCGGAGGTAACAAACTCGAAAGGGTTCGTGACCTCCGGTTTCTTTGTATTTCTGAACTTTAGCGGTCGAGGATTGCAAGTGTGGGGATTTACATCCTAACTCCCGCTCTCGGCTGTTAAACTCTTGTTTTCGATGGTGTCAACAAGTCATCTTGCTTGTTATCTTGATCTGACGCCCTGGCATTGGGTCTTAGGCATACTGTGTAGGCAGTCGGTTCGAAGTCGGACGACTTTGCTGGGCTTGGATGGCAAGGTTGAGCGGCTAATTATTTTATCGGGTGATTTAGTAGTTCGTTTGGGGGGCTGGGGCTTTACGTTTGCGGTATCTCAGCTGGGGCCCATAAGCCAGTCAGTTTTTAGGGATTTGTTGTACGGGAAAGCCGGTGTACTTAATTCTTTCCCGGCTTTAGCTCCCACTTTGGGGCACTTGGAATCCTCCAACTGAGATGTTTTCCTTGGGGTGTTGGAGGATTTCCTAGCTGTTGAATCCCGATTTAAGAATTAATCGACTGGGCTGACGCGGATAAGGTTTCCATCAGGGTCGGCAACTACGAAGGTGCGGCCGAAGACGTCATCGTAGGGTGGCTGCACAATTTGGACTCCTTTTGATTTCCATAGACGGTATGTCTCATCAATGCGGGTTGCCGGTCCATCCAACATCAAACCTATTTCGCTTGTTCGCGGTGCTTGTTTCTCCATGTGGGTGTTATGGCCGGTCCATACAGCAAACAGGACATCCTGTGAAATTTCGAATGCTACATATCGAGGACTGATGAACGATGGCTGCATGTCGAATAAATCGCTGTAGAAGGCAGTCGAGGTCTCGACATCAGAGACATAAGTCAGGAAAAGATTGGGGGTTGGCATTGCCATTCTCCTCTCGGTGAGTGGTGTTGTTTACGTGGCCAAAGCGCATTGGACCAAACAAACCTGACAAGGAGTGTCATATTCCGAAAAATATTGTGGTTCCAGTGATAATTGCGGCATGAGATCGGCGCGACTGTTGTCTATGCTCTTGTTGTTGCAAACACGAGGCCGTGTTACGTCTGCGGAGTTGGCTTCACATTTTGAAGTTTCGCAGCGCACAATACTGCGTGACGTTGATGCGCTCTCGGCCGCGGGGATACCTGTTTATACGGAGCAAGGTATGCATGGTGGGATTGTGCTTGATAGGCGTTCTCGGTTGAATGCTTCTCGATTGGATCCGATTGAGATTCAGCTGTTGAGGATTCTTGGTGTTGGGGCGGATTCACTCGCGCACTTGGGGTTTGGCCAGGACATCGCCTTGTTGCAGGAGAAGTTGAACGCAGTCTCATTCTCTAGAGCATCCGATACTCATAATTTGGAAGAGAAGGTTCTATTTGATTCCAGTGGCTGGTTTAGCAATGAAACCCAAAGCGACTTAGAAGGTCTGCTGGAGGCTGTACGGAATGAAGCTCGAATTGAGGTGTTGTATCGCCGAAGTGGGGACAAGAAGCTGCAACGTGCTGTGGCTGATCCTTATGGGCTTGTGCACAAGGGTAGACGTTGGTACTTGGTCGTCGATGTCGATGGGGAACCAAGGATGTTGGCAGTCTCGCGCTTGGAAACCTTTCGCGTTTTAGGTCAAGCTGCTCAGCTTCGTCAAGGGCAAAGTTTGGCAAGGGTGTGGGCGCAGCTCGTTGCAAAATTGGAAGAAGACATGCCTGTTCGTATCACCGCACTTCTTCGAGCGAATAGGCTTGATATGGCATCTCGCATTTTGGGATCACGGCTTATCCACCATGAACCCGTGGACGAAGACTTTGTCCGTATCGTGGTGGGATATGCGGATATTCAGGGGGTAAGGCAATTGCTTCAGTTTGGGGACCATATCTGGATCACTGATCCCCCAGAAGCGGTAAAACTCACTGCTGATCTGGCTAATGAACTTGCGAAACGACATAGTGGGACCACAAGTCCTGGATCATAGAGACCATTGATGGGCATCGGGATACCGTCGTAACACCTCTGCTGAAACGGAAAGAAGTGCGCTAACAAATTAAGAGCCCTCGAGAGTCTGGGGTTGCCCGCAATTTGTGGACACGTAGTGGAGCTACCTAGTGGTGAGGCAGCTATTTCTTTTCTGTTTGTGGTTAGACCAATTCGGTTCTCGAAGTCGACGGGGCTGGCCATCCCGAGTGCTTCAGTGCCGGCGCCGACGGTTGTAGACGACTTCAATCCAGTAGGCAACGGCCTTCCGTGCGGCATCACGGCATCGCCATCATTGGCGACCAGCACTTGTCATTCCGTGTTTGGTGCACACCCGCTTTAGATGGGGCATCGAGGAGGATTCCTATTCATCCTCTCATGGTGAACCTAGGCAGCTAACACACCGGCACTCCACCGGGGTATTTAAGGACCCAGACTGGGTTATCCCTCCAGATAAGTGAAATCATCCTAATAGCAACGCGCCAGAATGGCTAACCATCTAACCTCGCCAACACATCGTTTCGTTTAGACCGAACTTTCTTTGCTCCAAGATCGTAGCAATTCGAGCAGTTCATCCTGTTGTGTACTGGACAGGTGGTTGAGTGCTTTTCGCTCAGCTGTGGCATGGGCTTCAACGATGGACATTATTCGGTCGCGTCCTTCTGGCGTTAGTGTCAGAGTTTTTCCTCGCTTATCGCTGAGATTTATTTCTTCATCAATGAGTCCTTGCTTCTTGAGCTTGTTAAGTCTTCCGGTAATTCCGGCCTTTGACAGAAGTAGGTCGTGTGCAAGTTGTCCCGGGGTGATGTTTTCCTGGCGGAGGATCGTTGCTAGAACATCGAAGTCGCCTGGAGCTAATTCAGCTTGTTCATGGATGGTCGTCACTTCGTTTTTGATTGCTCTTAACAGATGGGTGAGGCGAAGAGTTGTTTCCATTGCATCCACATCGACGTGGGGATTTATCCTCGCCCATTTGTTCATGGCTGTGGAGATGGGGTCCATTTTGTTCCTTTCGGGTTGCTGAAACTTAGTGTAGCGCTTGACAAAAGAAGTTCGGTAGCGAACTATATAGTTTGTCAGCGAACAATCTATGGAGATTTGAGATGTTAATTTCTGAACCCGAAATAGTGGCAGATGCTTGGCGGAATCAAGCGGTGGATGCGCCACGCTTGAATAGTTCGTTAAGTATTTCACGTGGGGTTGCGCCGCCGAGGATTTGTCGGGGTGTTTCGTTGAGCTCATTTTGCACCCACGCGACATGTTCGG